>JANWZO010000012.1:0-5718 GCA_025054615.1 Kiritimatiellia bacterium | reverse complement strand
TCCATTCCGCGAGCAGGAGCTCGGCATCATCTCGACGGCTCCGAGTTCGGGCCAGTTCGGCTCGTAGTTCCCTCAGGCGGTTTCGCGCCGCGCGAAGTCGCGGCTCGCCGATGGCAGTTTGAAGGGTTGAAATGTCGCGCTGAGAGAGCAGTCGGAATAACGCGCTGGCGTTGAACACAGGATGTTCCAAGAGCCGATAAAGAGTGCCGAGTTCGCCAGCGAGTCGGCCGTAGATGCGCGAATCGTCTCGGAAAACCTGGGCATCGAGCTGCGCTGCAAGGTCCGCATGCCGATTGGATTGGAGGCACCAGGCTCGCGCGGCGCCCGCGGCGAGCGGCAGCAATTCAACCGCGTAGGGCTGCAGGTGGCCGTTATCGCCCCAGGCGGTGATCAACATGCCCGCGGCGCCCGCCGCCAGACCGTTTTCGGCCGCATTCTCCATATTGGCCAGCGCATTGTCGGTCCGGCCGAGCAGCGAATTCCAGCCCGATGTGCCCGGGCACACGAGGAAGTTGAGTCCGGATTCCGCAAACGGCGCGCACTGGGCTGCAAAGGGGTGGTCCGCCTCATAGCCCCAGACCAGCGGCACCACATCGCGGGGGAGTTCCGGGATCAGTTCGGGATGGTTCAAGACGATATCGCCCCAAAAGTTCATCCTCCGGCCAAGTCGGACGACGATGGCATAGATCTTCGTCAAAAACTCGAGGTAGACTCGGCCCTTTCCCCGCGCCTCGCAGGCCTCGCGGGACCGTCCCTGTCCGAGGTCGAAGGTTTCATCGCACCCGACATTAAGGTTCGAGCTTCGGAAGTTCTGTACCAGCTCGGTGAGCAGTTCTTCCACCAGTGCGATGCTCCCCGGGTCTAACGGATTTAGGCTGAACGGTCCGGGGCGCCACTCGCCCCACGGCGTCATGAAGCCGTCGGGGCATTCGGCGAGGTGACGGTAGGGCTCCTTTTCGAGCCAGCGGTGAAGGTGGCCAAAGCAGTTCTGGTTAGGGACCAGTTCAACGAAGCGTTCCGCGCAAAATGCGTCCAGCTCGCGGGCCTCTTCCGCCGTGATCGGGCTGGCGTGCTCCCAAACCGCGCGATGATTCCGATAAGCGAACGAATGCTCTGTATAGAGTTCGAACCGGTTGATTTTCCACTCGGCCAGCTCTTCGATGAGGCGGAAGAGCGTCTCCATGGTCGGGACCTTGTCCCGACTAATGTCCAGCATGACGCCCCGCACCGGAAAATCCGGAAAATCTTCGATCCAGCACGCGGGCAAGGCATCTCGGTGGATCCGAACGAGCTGGCGGAGCGTGAGAGCTCCGTAGTAGGCGCCAGCCGCGTCGTGTGCCTCGATCGTGATTTGTCGGCGAGTGATGTGCAATCGGTATCCCTGCGCCGGCTGGGATGGATCTTTGCGGAGCACGATGCTGGCCCCGCCGGGTTTGCCCGTCGTCTCCCGCAACGTGGCCTCCAGGTGCAATTCGCGGCGCAAGTCAGCGCGGATTCGTTGCGCCGTGCGCTCGAATTCGGGCTCGGTCGAGAGGATCGAAACATGCCGGGATTGCAGCGAGAGACCGCCCTGTTCGGGTTCGTAGCGGCGCGGGCGGGGCAGGAGAGGGGGTGCTGAACGGGAATCCATGGCACGATGAAAGCCGCTGAGCGTCGCTTGTGCAAGGCGTCAGACGGTGTCTGGAGTCGGACTCGGAATGCGAGCGGCGCCATGGGCTGGTGGCGCGGGATGCACCCCATTCGATTTGTCTCGACGGTCCGTCGAAGAACGCGCCTCTCTTTCCGCCGACAGCGAGGCCGCGATGCCTGCGCCGCAAATCAGGGTCGCGCCGATGATAAAAGCTGGGGTCAGGGGCTCGCCCCAAATCAGCCAGCCGAAAAAAGCGGCGGCCGGCACAGTGCCGTAGTAAGCCACGGCGGCCACGGCCGCCGGGGCACGCGCGAACCCGCGGGACAGCAAAAACTGGGCGGCTGATGCCAGCGCGCCTGTTGCTGCGAGGGCGGCCCACTGACCAGCCGTAGGCATCTTCCAAGCGAAAGGAAGTGGAATCGCGGTGAAAAGGGTGGAGCCGAGCGCAAAATAAAAGACAATGCGTCCTGCTGGCTCACCAGCGAGGGTCAGACGTCGCACGCCGACCAGCGCGGCCGAGGCAAAGACCGCAGATAAAAGCCCGAGGGCCCCAGCTGCGGACCAAACGCCGCTCTCCGGCGTACGAATCATCCAGACACCCAGCAACCCCGCCAGAGAAGCCGCCAGCACCCGTTTTGTCAGCGGTTCGCCAAGCCAGATGCGGGCGATGAAAGGGATCCACAAGGGCGACGTGAAATTGAGCGCGACAGCGCTTCCGAGGTGCAGGCGCGAAATGGCGAAAAAATAGCATTGCATCGCCAGGAAACCGAACACGCACCGAACCGCGTGCAACTTGAGATGCCGCGTGCGTACCTCGATGCCGCCCGGCGCGGCCAACCAGGGCGCCAACGCAAGCAGCCCGAACAAATTCCGGAAAAACACCACCACGGGCGAGGGGAGACCGTCTGTCGCCCATTTGACGGAGGTTCCGACCAGCGCCATGGCGATCGAAGCGGCTGCCATGTAGAGGGTTCCGGAAAGATAGCTGGGTGGCGAGGCCATGAAGAACACGCACCGTATCTCGAATCGTTGAAAGGCGCCAGCACTTCGTGCGATAGATTGGATGCATGAGCGGTGACGCACCTCGATCCGTGGCGTGCAGCCGTTCTCCTATGCAGTTTGATGGGAATGATTGTGCGATGAAATACGACGCCGTGATGATCATGTCCTTCGGAGGACCCGAGGGCATGGAGGATGTGATGCCGTTTCTCGATAACGTATTGCGCGGGAAGAATGTCCCGGAGGAACGGAAGCGGGAGGTGGCCCACCATTACGAATTGTTTGACGGCGTCAGTCCGATCAACGCGCAGAACCGTCAGCTTCAGGCGGCGCTCGAGTTCGAACTGGAACGCCGAGGCATCCCCATGCCGATCTACCTGGCGAACCGAAACTGGCATCCTCTGGTAGGCGACGTCGTTCGACGGATGCAGGCCGATGGTGTCCGCCATTTCCTCGCCCTCGTGACCAGCGGGTTCAGTTGTTATTCGGGATGCCGGCAATATCGGGAGGACATTCAGCGAGCTCTTGAGGCGCTTGGTCCCGGCGCGCCGACATTCGACAAGGTTCGCGTGTGGTACAACCACCCGCTCTTCATCGAGGTGTGGGCGCGGCACTGGAGGCAGGCCTTTGCGCGGCTACCGGAAGAAGCCCGCAGCCGGGTGGTCACGCTCTTCACCGCCCACAGCATTCCGACGGCGATGGCGGCCGGCTGCGCCTACGAGGATCAACTTCTAGAAGCCAGCCGCCTCGTTGCGGAAGCGGCGAATATTCCGGCCTGGCAGCTTGTTTATCAAAGCCGGAGCGGCCCGCCCTCCCAGCCGTGGCTAGAGCCCGATGTGAGCGATGCTATACGCAGCGCAAAGGACGAAGGGGCTTCGGCCGTCATTTTGGCTCCCATCGGGTTTATTTCCGACCATATGGAAGTGCTGTACGACCTTGACCACGAAGCGAAGGAACTGGCGCGCGAGCTGAATTTGCCGCTTGTTCGCGCCGCCACCCCGGGAACGCATCCGCTGTTCGTCCAAATGCTCGGCGAGCTCGTCCTCGAGCGGGTCGATCCGTCGACACCGAAGCGTGCCATCGGATCCCGCCCGCCGAACCACGATGTATGTCCGACCAACTGTTGTCCATCTGGCCGCTCCGGAACACCGGATCGGACCAGCGTACGGGCTCATGCCGCGTAGACAGCGAGTCTGAGCGCGTACAAATTTTGCAATTTTTCCCTGCGCCACCCTTACTGAATTCTTACCTTTTGCCGCGCCTTTCCTAACGATTTCGTGATTATTTTGATGTATGGCGAAGTATTGGATGCTTGCCGCCCTCTGCTTGGCTTCATGGCCGGCGTATGCTCTCGATACTCGCGAACGGGTTTCGTCACACGGGGCGGCGAGTCGGTTGCTCTCCAATCATCCGATTGTCGTGGGAACGTCAGGATTTGTGCCCATCCCATACGAATCCGCCGTTCGCATATTTGAATCTGCTTCTCTACTTGCGGACATCCAGTCAGAATACGCGCGTCTGCTGCCGCCGGGGGAGAAGCCGGAATTCCAGATCACACAGATAGAGTCTAACCGGTATTATTACGTCAACCGCTCCGGCCAGGAAACGTGGATCGACGAAATCCATAGGGGCCATCATGAGGGGCCATCGACCGAGGTGGTCTTTTACGCACGGGGTACGAGATTCTTTGGCCCGTTCGAGGCGCTGATTCACATCGGTGCCGGCCCCGATGGCGAGGGATCGGCCTATCGCGTTCGCGTATTTGCGTATCCCGAAAATTCAGTCAGCCGATTTTTGGCGCGCCATCTAAGGATTGTGGAGCTGTTTTTCCGCTCGAAAACGGCTGAAATCGAGAAACTTGCTGTGAAAATCGGTCAGGCACTGGCCGCGCGAGGCTCTGAGTGGCAGCAGGCCGATATCCGCCCTGTTCGTTGATCATCCAATCAGGCGCGGATCAACCCGATTCTCGCGAAAACGGGGCCCCATGTGCGGCGCGCCTGTTCCAGCGCACGGGCGCGGTGGGAGATTCGGTTTTTTTCTTCGGGCCGCATTTCGGCGAATGTCCTCGATTCGCCTTCCGGAATGAACAGCGGATCGTATCCGAAGCCGTGTTTGCCGCGCGGACTTTCTGCGATGGATCCCTCAACGATTCCCTCTACGGTGTCGGTCCAGCCGTCCGGTGAGGCCAGTGCCAGCACCGTCCGAAATCTGGCTCGGCGGTTCAGCGCACCTTGTAGGGCGGCCAAAAGTTTGCGATTGTTTGCCTCTGGATCCGGAGGCGAGCCCGCATAAATGGCAGAGAAGACGCCTGGGGCGCCTCCCAAGGCGTCGACCTCGAGCCCGGAATCGTCGGCAAGTGCCCATAACCTGCTCGCGGCCGCCACTGTCCGAGCCTTTTTTATTGCGTTCTCTACGAGCGTCGCGCCGTCCTCTTCGACGTCTGGCAGCTCGGGTAGATCCAAAGCGGAAAAGACCGAACCCGAGGGGAGAGAAAGAATGGAACAAATTTCGTCGGCCTTGTGCCGGTTTCGCGTGGCCAATACCAGTTTCATCCCACAGGAACCTTATCGGCGACTGCAGCGGAGAATCAATCGTTCCTCTTGCTCTTGGGCTCAGTCTGTCGTATCTCTAGGCAATGTACGGCTTGATTCGCTCGGGTGGTGGAATGGCAGACACGCATGTTTGAGGTGCATGTGGCGCAAGCCGTGGGGGTTCAAGTCCCCCCCCGAGCACCAATTTGATTATTGAAGATTTTTCCGCGAGGATTTCCCACGTTTCTCGAACAATTTGTAAAATTTGCGGGAAAATCCCCAGAATCAAAACGATATAGCACAGGTTTTTTTGCCAGAACCTACTTCTGACACAGTTTATCCGGCTGAGCCTTACCGATCCCCATTCGGTCCCGCTGTACCTTGTGGCGCCGCCGCGCCGTTCGGAGTCCCGCTACACTCGCCGATTTGCGTTGCAAAGAATTTCGCGCTGCTGGACGCGGCATCGAGCAAGTTGCTGCGCTGAGCCGTTCGACCCATGCTCGGAACGCTGGCCACATGCCTTCGCGTTCCGCTGCTCACGCTAGTGCTGGATTGGCG
>JANWZO010000011.1 GCA_025054615.1 Kiritimatiellia bacterium | reverse complement strand
TTCATATCCTCGGGTAAAGCTTGAAACCATGGAGCCCGGATCCATTCGGGCTCTACCCCTGTCTTATCTGTGACCTGAGCACGCGCATGCATCAAAAGAAGAAATGAAGTTACTAGAAACGTAATAGTCGTTGTTTTCACGATTCTCTCCTCAATCTTCTTTGCAAGATTATTATCTATGCTTGATTTGTTTGCCTAGGTGTATTGAAGAGATGTTCCCTTGCGATGTCAAACATTATTACTCATCTGGATCTTACTCCCATCAAGTCCCTACGACAAGGGTTTCGGGACTGGGATCCAAGCGTGGCCATTCCGTTCTGCCACCTTGCGCAGTCCAAAAGCTTGAGGGAGATCACCAGTGGGCTGAAGGCCTGCCTTGGAAAACTCAACCCCCTCGGCGCGGAAGGAGCGCCGGCGCGCTTGACGCACTCCTACGCAAATGGCCACTGACCGTGGGAACGCTTCGAATGGGTCTTGCAAGACCTATTGGGGATCTGCCTAGAGATTTCGCCCCTGCATCGGTTCCGCTTCGACTAATCGGATTACAGGCTAGTTGAGTTGTACAACGACCAGGGCATCGGATTCGTGACGCCCCTGAATTCAGGCGCACGCTTTCAGGTCGTGGCGGGCGGAACGGAGGCGGCGGAGGCACTGAAATCCGGGCCGACCCGATTCTTCGGCTGCGAGGCATGGAGCGTGAACTGCGCCGAATTGAGATTGGAGACGAGCCAAATCACGAGGAATTCGAGTTCCGCAAAATCCCCACTCGTTCGCGGCTTGACCCTTGTGGCGATCTACCGATAGCGCTGGCAAATCGATGTCTCCTTCAAGAGGATCAAGCCGCCCTTGAAGATCGGGACGTTCGTCGGGATTAACACCAACGCGTTTCGAAAGCAGATTTGGGCAGCATTGATCACCAAGCGCCTGCTGAAGGAACTGTCGTTCAAATTTCAGTGGGGCTGGTTGCTGTCGCATTGGGTTGGCGCTGGTGCGCTGAAATCTGTCGAGCTTTCGGGACTTGGGGCGTGGCTGGATGATCCCTAAGACATCCCCCGGAGGGGGCCGGTTTCATCCGATCCAACTTGCCTTGCGCAGCATCTTCAGCGCTGGCGTGACGCTCGGGGCTTCATACACGAAACCGAAATCTGGCCGCCCAATCCCGAGGGAAGATCCTGTCAAACATTCCCCATGTCCGCCGATGGGGGACGGCAGTGATCGCACAGTGCAGCGAAGGGCACGAATCGCAGGGCCGTTTGGCCTCGCGACGCGTTTTATTCCGTAATCACAGCGATACGCGCTTGACCGGCGCGAAGGATCGCCGATGGATCGGTGACGGCCCGTGGCGCGCCAGCGCGGCCAGATGTGCAGCCGTGCCGTAGCCTTTGTGGCGGGCGAATCCATATTGCGGGAACTGCCGGTCCCACTCGATCATTTCAAGGTCGCGCGTCACCTTGGCGATAATACTGGCCGCCGCGATCAGGAGGCTTTGAGCGTCGCCGTCGACGATCGAGCGAGAATCGACAGGCAGGCCCGGGACGGGCAGGCCGTCGACCAGCAACAGGTCGGCCTTTCGCGGCAAGTGATCCACAGCTCGCCGCATAGCGAGATGGGTCGCGCGCAAAATATCGAGGCGGTCGATTTCCTCCACATCGGCGCGACCTACGGCCCACGCGATAGAGGGATCCGCGGTCAGGATGCGAAAAAAATATTCTCGGCGGGCGGGGCTGAGCTTTTTCGAGTCCTGTAAGCCATCCAGCTCCCGAAATCGGGGATCTTCCAAGCGTTCTCTTGGAATGGAGACGGCGGCTGCGATCACCGGGCCGGCCAGCGGTCCCCGGCCCGCTTCGTCGATGCCGGCGAGCGCGGCGAACCCTTCCGACCAAGCCTGCCGCTCATGCTGGAGCATTCGACGACTCGGCCCCGGCGGATGCCGAGCGTTCCCGAATCTTCGATTTCTTACCGCTCCGGCCACGGAGGTAATAGAGCTTGGCGCGGCGCGGCTGCCCGGACCGCTCTACCTCGAGCTTCTCGATCGACGAGCAACAGATGGGGAAGACGCGCTCGACTCCCTCGCCATAGGAAATGCGACGAACGGTGAACGTCTCGGTGTGGCCCTTGCCGTCGCGAGCAATCACGGTCCCGGCGAAGACCTGGATGCGCTCCTTGTCGCCCTCCTTGATTTTCACGTGAACCTTGACGTTATCGCCGACGCGGAAATTCGGGAGCGAACGACCTTTCATCTGCTCGCTTGAAATGGTTTCGAAGATGCTCTGAGCCATGGCGGATTTCCTGTTGCGAAGGGTGGAAAGACTATCAGCCCCCGGCGCGGAGTCAAGCTGATTGGCCGCCGAGCAGATCGGGGCGGCGGCGCCGTGTCCGCGCGGCCGACTGTTCCGCGCGCCATTTCGCGATATCGGCGTGGTCGCCAGTCAGCAATACGGGCGGGACCCGCATTCCTCGGTATTCCGCCGGCCGGGTATATTGCGGATACTCGAGATATTGGCGGCTGAATGACTCCTGTTCGGTGGCCCCTTCGGCGCCCAACACGCCGGGCAGGAGGCGTACGACCGCGTCAATCACGACGGCCGCCGGCAACACGCCATGCGTCAGAACGTAGTCGCCGATCGATAGTTCGTCCGTCGCGAGAGCGACCCGCACGCGCTCATCCACGCCCTCGTAGTGGCCGCAAATGAATATAAGGTGCGATTCGCGGGCTAGCTCCCGGGCGAAGGACTGAGTAAATAATCGGCCTTGCGGGCACATCAGGATGACCCGGCTCGGCGCAGTGCGTACGGATTCGACCGCGGCGAAAATGGGCTCCGGTTTCATCACCATGCCCGGCCCTCCTCCAAAGGGCCGGTCATCCGTCGTCTGATGACGGTCGAGCGCAAAATCCCGCAGGTTGATCGTGCGCACCGTGACGATGCCCTTTTCGGCGGCCCGCTTCATCATGCTGGCGCGGAGGAATCCTTCCAGCATTTGAGGAAAGATGGTCAGGACATCGATACGCATGCAGCGGAAAGCTTTATGGCGAGGAGCGTCGAAGCAAATTTTCCGAAGCGGCCGGATCTTGGCTGGCGCTCCCGAGCGCGTTGGCATCGGAGCCGGACCCGGCTGAACCCGATGACCGGCCGGCGTTCCGTTTATTCGACGATTTCGACGACAGCGCGCTTCCCGTCCTTGGATGCGAGAGCCAGCGCGAGAGCGCGCAAAGACTGGATGACCTTCCCGTTTTTGCCAATCACCTTGCCCACGTCATCCTCGTGGCACCTCACTTCGCAAATTACGGTCTTCTGCCCCTCGAGCGCGGTGACCGACAATTGGTCAGGGTGATCGACAAACCACTTCAAGACCTCGGCGACGAAGGCTTTCATTCGCGAGACTGCCCGTCAGGCCGATGCCGCGGCGCCCGCCGATTCGGCCGCGGCCGGGCCGGGCGACATCTTGCGCTGCTTTCGGATCAACGTCGCGACCGCGTCGGTGGTCTGCGCGCCGCGGGAGACCCAGAAGTCGACCCTGGCGAGATCGATCTCGAAATTTTTTCCCGTCGCCTTGGGATCATACCAGCCGACATTTTCGAGGTACCGGCCGTTGACCTTGCGCTTGATATCCGCAACCACAATGCGGAAAAAGGGCCTTTTGTTGTTGCCCATGCGCATCATGCGTATCTTGACCATGCTTCCTCCAAAGATTCCCGACGAAAGGTATCAACGTTATCCTAACGGCCGGAGCGCATCAACCTTTTTCGATGAGTTTTGAGCCTCCGCGCCATCTCCCGAGCAAGCTCGAATTTTTTGAGTAGTTCATTTACATCCTGAACGCGTGTTCCGCTCCCCGCAGCAATCCGCCGGCGGCGGCTGGCATTGATGATCTGCGGTCGCCGCCGTTCGTCAGGCGTCATACTCTGGATGATCGCCTCGTGCTTTTTCATTTCCAGCTCAGCGTCGCGACCGAACGATTCACGCATGTGGGGAGGCAATCGACCGGCGCCTGGCAGCAGCTCGAGCAGGTTGCCGAGAGAGCCGATCTTTTTGACCTGCCGGATCTGGGCGAGGAAATCTTCGAGGGTGAACTCTCCGGCCAGCAGCCGCTGTTCCATGTCCTCGGCGGCCTTCTCATCGATCGCCGCCTGCGCCTTTTCGACCAGCGACACAACGTCCCCCATTCCCAGGATGCGCGAGGCCATTCGCGCAGGGTGGAACGGCTCGAGGTCCCCGACTTTTTCTCCGACGCCGGCCATCAAGACCGGGCAGCCAGTCGCATGCCTTACGGAGAGCGCCGCCCCGCCCCGCGCATCTCCGTCGAGTTTGGTGAGAATGATCCCGGTCAGGCCCACGTCCCGGTGGAAGCGTTCGGCGACGTGGACCGATTCCTGACCGATGGCGGCGTCCAGAACCAATACCGTGTCCGAAGGATCGACCACTGCCTTGAGCTCACGGAGTTCGGCCACCAGCTCCTCGTCAATCTGGAACCGGCCGCCGGTATCAAAGATCGCGATGTCGAAACGGCCGTCCCGCGCATGCTGCATCGCGCGGCGCCCGATTTGCGGGACAGATTCGCCCGGCTCGGGGGCGAGAATGGGCACGCCGACCTGTTGCGCGAGGATGCGGAGCTGGTCTACGGCGGCGGGGCGCCGGATGTCGCACGCGACCAACAGGACGTTTTTTCCCGACTTTTTCCAGCGGGCGGCGAGCTTTGCCGACGTCGTCGTCTTGCCGGAGCCATGCAAGCCGATCATCATCACGGCAGCCGGTCGGCCCATAAGGCGGAAGTCCTGAGCCTCACCGCCCAGCAGAGCGACCAGTTCGTCATAGACGTGTTTGATGAACTGCTGGCCGGGGGTGATGCTGTCCAGCACATCCCTGCCCAGCGCCTTTTCGCGGACGCGCGCCGTGAACTCGCGGACGACGTTCAGGTTGACATCCGCCTCGAGCAGCGCAAGGCGCACTTCGCGGAGAGCATCCTGAATGTTTTTTTCCGAGAGCTTCCCATAGCCGCGAATGTCGCGGAACACCTTCTGGAAAGCCCCCGCCAACTTTTCAAACAGGGGCATTGTTCACAGTCCCTCAAAAGCCGATTCGCCCGCCGGCGGGCCGTCTGAGGAGGGTGCGTACTCCTCCGCTTCGGTCCGCCGGAACAGGAACTGGGGCGGTTTGTACTCCGGCGGCGGAGCGCCGTCGAGCCGGATCAGGCCCCGCCCGCCGCAGCGTTCGCACCATCGCCACGTCCCGTCCTCGTTTTCCACGCGCCCCGTCCCCGCGCACGCGGGGCACAGCCGATCAAATTCATCGAACCGGCGGACCTGCCGGGCGCCAACGCCGTAGCAGGCGGGGCACATCTCCAGGCGGCGCCCTCCTTCCGGCTTCGGAACGGAGACGACTCCCAGGCCGGCACAGGCATCGCACGAAATTCGCTCCAGCGAAAACGGGGCAAACTTGTGGGTGTTTCGCGCCGTCCAGAAAATCTGGAGCACCACGGTCACGGCACATACGGCCACGACCGCAAGGATGGACGCCGTCCTGCGCGAATCTCGGATCGGACGCCGGCGCGGGATCCTCCGCCGGATATGCATGGACGGCGCCCTAAACATGAGGCCTCATCGCTGCGGCGATCCGCTCGTGGCCCGCGGCATCGCGATAGACGGTGATGCCAACGAATCCGAGGTCCTCCAGTAGCCGCCGAACCGCCTGCCCTTGGTCATTTCCCATTTCGAGCCAGAGCATACCACCCGGCTTGAGCGCGCTGCGCGATTGCGCCGCCAGGCGCCGGATCACCGCCAAGCCGTCCGCGCCGCCGATCAGCGCGACCGGCGGCTCGTACTCGCGAATGGAGAGCGGCAAGCGGCTCCACTCCGCTTCGGACACATAAGGGGGGTTGGAGACAATCACGTCATAAGCGGCTTCTGGCGCGCCGGCCAGGAGATCGCCAAGGATCCATTGGATGCGCGAGTCCACACCGAATCTGCGCGCATTTTCGCGAGCTAACTCCAGGCTTTCCTTGGAAATGTCGATTGCCTCAACGCGGGCATCTGGCCGGTCCAGAACAATAGTGATCGCGAGGCAACCGGTGCCGGTGCCGACGTCCGCGACGCGTCCCGCGAACTCGCGCGGAAGGGCGTCGAGCACCCGTTCGCACAACTCCTCGGTTTCTGGCCGAGGAATCAGGGCCCTGCGGTCGCACAGGAAGTCTCGCCCCATGAATGGCGCATAGCCGAGCACGTATTGGAGAGGTTCGCCCGCCTCAACGCGCCGGGCGCGCTCGACCAGCAGCGGGATCCATTCGGCCGGGATCGGCCGGTCGCCCGACACATAAAGATCGAGCCGCCCGATTCCCGCCGTCTCCGCCACCAGCCAGTCCGCGGCCGCGCGCGCGTCTTCGATGCCGGCGCGCGCCAGCGCGGCTTCGATCTGCCGGACCGCTGCCTGCAGCGTCGGCCCGATTGCCGGCGGGCGATTATTCGCGCCCAAATTTTCGACGAAGCTCATCGAACCCCATGTAGATCAACGTTGGGCGGCCATGCGGGCAGGTGTAGGGCATTTCGCAAGCGGCGAGGTCTTGCACGAGTCTTTCGATTTCCTGGACGGTAAGCCGGTCCCGCGCTTTGACCGCGGCCTTGCACGCGGCCATGGCGATTTGTTCCTCGAGCATATGCTCGGCGCCGGCCCGCCGGCCGCCCCGCTCCAGCGCGGACGTCACCTCGGCCAGCACGGCGCGCGGTGAGACCGGTCCCAAAAACGTGGGCAGCGCGTCGACAACAAAGGTATCGCCGCCGAACTCGGCAACGCCGAATCCCATTGAGCGCAGCGTGGGGAGATGGTCTCGAACGCGCTGGGCCGCTTCCGGCGGCAGGTCCACGGTCTCCGGCGCAAGAAGCCCCTGCATGCGAACGTCCCGCGCCAGCACGCTACGCATCATTTGTTCAAACATCACGCGTTCATGCGCAGCGTGCGGGTCCATCAGGATGAGTCCGTCTTCCGTCTCCAACACCACATACAGCCCGCCGGCCTGGCCCAGAATACGGCACCACGACCACGGCGCTTTCCGGCTCGGCCCTTCCACCGCCGAGCCCGGCTCGGTCGGTTTCCGGCTCTCTTCCGACAGGACACTGGACGCCGCAGGGGCGCCGGTCGCTGGTTCGGCAGCTTTTGATGGCTCGAGCCGCGGATAAGAAAAGGCCGGAAGTTCGGGAAGATCCACCACGCGAAACGCGGGCAGCGCGCGCGATGCCGCGAGCAACGCGCCGAGCGCGGTTTTGCGCGGAAGCGGCTCTTCCCCGAGCGCAAGGGCTTCGCGAAGGGCTCCCAGAAGCGCATCGCGGACTCGCGCTACATTTCGGAACCGAACCTCCTTCTTCGTAGGGTGGACATTCACATCCACATCCGTCGGCGGCAGGTCGATGAACAGGAACAGGACCGGATGCCGCCCGCGCGGAATCAGGTTGTTATAAGCCTCGGCGACCGCATAGCTGATGACGGCCGCGGTGGCTGGGCGGCCATTCACGAAAATGTACTGTTCGGAGCGGTCTGCGCGGTTCACCTGGGGGAGGCTGGCAAAACCGCGCACCCGCACCCGTTCGTCGCCGCCCTCAATTCGGCGCAGCCCGTCCAGGAAGTCGGGGCCGAAGAGGTCACGCAACCGCTCCTCCAGCGTGGAGCCGCCGGGAAGCCTGCACACCTCGCGCTCGTCCACGCGCAAGGTCCACGCGATGCCCGTGTGCGCGAGGGCGTGGACCAGAAAGACCTGCCGCGCATGAGCCAGTTCGGTTTGTTCGCTCCGTAAAAATTTCCGGCGCGCCGGAACGTTGAAAAACAGGTGCTTAACCGAAACCGTCGTCCCCGGCGCGCAACCGACCTCGCGAACATCCACGATGGTTCCGCCGGAGACGGTAATTTCGGTCCCCGCCTCCTCATCGCGGGGCCGCGTGGTCAGTGTAAAGCGCGATACGGCGGCCACCGCGGCAAGGGCCTCGCCGCGGAAGCCGAGGGTCGAAATGCGCTCAATATCGCTAATATCCCGGATCTTGCTCGTGGCGTGGCGCTCGATAGACAGCAGCGCGTCGTCCCGCGTCATGCCGGCGCCGTCGTCCGAAACCACCACGGCGGTTTTCCCACCGCCGACAAGGTCGACGAGGATCGAGGACGCCCCGGCATCGATCGAGTTCTCGACCAGCTCCTTGACCACGGACGCCGGCCGCTCCACCACCTCCCCCGCAGCGATTTTGTTGATCACCGCGTCGGGTAGAACGCGGATGGTTGTTGGTTTGCCCATGCGTAGGCGAGAGTATCAGAGTCGTTCCGACCGGCAAAACCCCATTCGGTCCCGCCTTTGGCGCACGATTCAGGCGGCTTCGATGAAGTCGCGCCCGGGCATGTAGCCCCGCGACAGAAGCATCGACCGGATCGATTCCGGTGCGCCGATTGCGGAGACGCAAGTCACGATAAAACACTCGCCCGGCGGCGGGATCTCCTCGTGGTGGATGACCGGCGCCCCGTGATATCGCCGCCCGACCTTGCGGGGGTCGAGATCCGACCAGGCTGCGACCCGTATGCCCGCTTCCATGAAAAACTCCACGCGGCGGCGGGTGACGCGGCCTGCGCCGATAACGAGTACATCCGGATGATGCGGATTGTTCGCGGCCAGCCATCGAGCCAGATAACCGGCCTTGACGCGATAAAAGGCCTCAAAGGAGTACCGCGGATCTGTTCGCGAAAGTCGGCGTGGAGGGTCATTCCATGTCAGAAGGGTTTCGGGACATTTTGCGAAGCGGGCGCCGGCTTCAAACCACCTCAGCCAAAGTTCATAATCTTCCGGAAAGGCGCCGGCTCGATAGGCGCCGAATCGCTCAAACGCCCCGCGCCGGATCAGGACTGACGGATGTGCCAAAGGGGATTCCCGGAACCGGGCACGGGCCATCTCCTCGTGCGTCAGCAGCGTGTTGATCCAGTCGACGTATCGGGCGTATCCGGCACGATTGGCGCGGTCTCCGCCGAAGCGGACCCTACAGGCCACAACGTCGAGGCTCGGGTCCGACCAGGCCACCCGCCACTGCGTCTCCAGGCGTTCGGGCGTACTCTCGTCATCCGCATCCATTCGCGCGATCCATTCGCCGCGGGCCTGCCGCAGACCCTCATTGAGCGCCTCGGCGAATGGCAGGTCTCGCGGGACGCTGACAATCCGCAGGTCCCGGAACGCGCCGCGCGCGCCCTCAAGCAAGGCCCGGCTCTCGTCGTCCGAGCCATGGTCCACGGCTATGAGTTCAAAATCCTGCAAGGTCTGTCGCCGAAGGCTTTCCAGGGCGGTCGGAAGCGTCGCAGCCGCATTGCGAATAGGCATGAGCACGCTGATGAGCGGAGACATCCCTGGCCGTCCGAAATCCGGTTGGGAACGATCGTCGGCGCATGATATACTACATTCGTGAGCTGGAATCGACGCCCTGAAGAAGAGGAAGACGAGGACGGGATCGAGGTCGGATCCCTTCCGGACGAGGACACGGCCAGCGGCGTACAGGGGCAAGAGCCGCCGCTCGAAATCAATGGCTACCAGCTCATCGAGGAGATCCAGCGCGGTGGCCAAGCCGCTGTTTTTCTTGCCGTCCAGAAATCTACGGGTCGGCGCGTAGCGCTGAAAATCATTTTCGGGGGGCCGTATGCGGCCGAGGCCGACCGCGAGCGAATGAACCAGGAGGTGAGGATCCTCGCGGCGCTCGATCACCCCAACATCGTTTCCGTGATCGACCGCGGGGAGACGGCGGACGGTTCACTCTATTTCGTCATGAATTACGTCGACGGTCGACCGCTGCATGAGTTCCTGCGCGACTTTCGCCGCGACCGAAACGAAGCGCTCACCCGCGCGGACATCGCCGAGCTGCTCAAATTATTTCGGCGCATCTGCGAGGCGGTCAATGCCGCGCACCTGCGCGGCATTGTGCACCGCGACCTGAAGCCCGCCAACATCATCATCGATTCTTACGGCGAGCCCCATATCCTTGATTTCGGGCTGGCGCATGCGCCGGTCGCCGATGGCGGAGCGCCGAACGCGAGCACCACGCAACTCAGCGAATTCGTGGGGTCGCTCGAGTGGGCCAGCCCCGAACAGGCCCGCGGCAATGCCAACCAGGTTGATACGCGAACAGACGTCTACGCGCTGGGCGTCATCCTGTTCCAGATGATCACGGGCGAATTTCCGTACGAGGTCCGAGATGAACTTCGCCACGTGTTAGACACGATCATCTCGGTCCGCCCACAGCCGCCCAGCCGCGTGCTCGCCCGGATGGGTAAATTGAAGGGGCCGGACGGGCCCCTCTGTGACGCCGCCCTGGATCGTATCGTCTTGAAGGCGCTGGCCAAATCTCGGGATGACCGGTATCAAAACGCGGGCGAGCTTGCGCGGGCGATCTCCGCCTACCTGGATACGCCCAAGCCAGCCCCGACATCGGTTGGGATGCGGACAGCCATCATTGCCTCGGCGCTGCTCGCTGCGGCGCTTGCAACCGCGGTCTTGTGGCAGGAATTCGGCCGGTCCTCGCCATCGCCGCCGATTGCCGTCCGCTATGACGACGGCATCTACGGATATGCCCAGGACGGCGACGATTTGGTATTCGTGTTCGAGCCCACCCGTTTTGAGACCGCTCGGCATGACAACGGCCGTCTGGCTCACGTGCGCGAGATCGGAGCCGTGACGCGAGTCTTTGTTGCCGGCGCCTTCAATGGCTGGGCGAAAGAAGACCCCGAATGGCGAATGAACCCCGTGGGGCCCGATCGATTTGAGCTGCGCAAACCGGGATTTATGTTTTCAACCCGCGCGGAGTGGCCGTTCAAGTTTCACGTCAACGGCGAATACTGGGTAGGCGCGCCGGACCGGGCCCGTAATCGCGAACGCGTGGTCACGGACAGCGCCACGTTCAATCTCGTCCTGGTCCCCCCGCGGGCATCCCACGCCTCGCAGGTCAGCGCGCTTCGCGCGTTCCGCGAACAGATCGACGCCGTATGGCCTGGCCAGGGGGCCAATTTGGTTTTCGACCAGTCGAACCGACTCCATTTCTCGTTTGCGAATCTGACGCCGGGCCAGCGGATCACCGACCTGGATCCATTGCGCGGCATTCCGCTCGTTTCCCTCGACATCACCGAAGCAAAGGTCACCGACCTTTCGCCTCTTAGCGGAATGACGACGCTGGAGCAGTTGAAGGTCAATGACGGCACCTTCGCAGCATTCGTCGGCTCGGCGATTCAGGCGCTCGCCGAGCGACGATTCGAGGACGCGCGCCGCGAAATCGACCGCGCGATGGTCGGACTGACAAATGTGCCGGCATTGGAACGCGCGCGCGCCGCGCTGCAAACCGCCGTGGACCATCTGCAGACCCTGATCGAGCGGCCTGGGCAACCTCCTGATAAGGCGCCAACATTCCAAGGCCGAATCTACGCGCTGATCATGACCCCCATGAACTGGTATGAGGCGGCGGATTTTGCCAAACGGCATGGCGGGCACCTGGCCACCGCGACCACTCGCGCGGAAAATGAATGGTTGCTCAATACCTTTTCGATGCCGCCTCTGGGTCGAACGCTCTGGCTGGGAGGAACCGACGAGGGAACCGAATCGTTCTGGCGCTGGATCACGCAGGAAGGGTGGCGTTTTGAGAACTGGGGCCACCCCGAACCGAATAACGAACACGGCAACGAGCACGCCCTCGCGATGCGGCCCGATGGCTGGTGGATGGACGCCAACAGCTATGCGCTGCGCCTGCCGTTTGTCATCGAATGGGATCGGTCGGACTCAATTCCCCCGAATCCCTGAACCGACCCGTTAGTCAAGATCCCCTCGCGATCGTCAAAACTCGTTAGAAATGCCCCTGTTTTGACTCGTTAGAAATGTTCCCTTTCCTGCTGGAGGGACGCCGTCCATATTCCTGCTGGAGTCCGAAAATATAACCCGGAACGGCGCCCTCCATTGCGCCTCCTAGGCAGGAGCCGTTCCACTCTGCCAGTCATTTTGGGAGGGCAAGCGATGCAAGCCGCCCCGACATGGGCGGCACCTCCCGCCAAAATTTCGCCAGTCGCAAAGGGCTGGCCTTCGAATTCGCAATCGCGATCTGATCGCAGAAAACCAGTATCGGGGTCGGACGGTAAAGATGCTTTAGCCAGTGCCGTTGGCACCGGAAATTCACGTCGCTCGACGAGCCTGGCTACAAATCATGAGGATGACGCTGTTGCCGGAGCTGTCGGCCCAACCCTCGAATAGCGTTCTGCGCATGCCTCGTACGCCTGTTCCCGACTCATTGCCTTCAGCCTCGTTCGCTCCTTCTGACTCATTCGAAGTTCTCCCATCGCTACGGCCCTCCGGCCGCCGCCGTGGGGTCATTTCCATCGAGTTTGCGAGGAGACATTTTCAAAGCGTCACGACAGAGAGCCCCTCGCAATCTTGTTTTGGGCATCCCAATCGCTTACGATGCGAATGATGGGAGGTCTAATGTGAGTCAACGTCTGCAATTGAAAAAAGAGCAACCGCCCTCCGATGCGCAGGATTGTCCGGGTTGCGGGAAACCGCTGCCCGGCGGAGCGGTCATCTGCATCGAATGCGGCTATGACACGCGAACCGGCCGGCGCATCGGTGAAAGCGGACGCCGGAAGAACTCGCCGGTGGTCATTGCAGGCCTCATCCTCATCATTGTCGGCGCAGTCACGACCCTGTACCTGCGCTCCAAGGAAACGGGGACGGTTCCCGCCCCAGCCTCCGCCGCTGATTCCGAATCTTCTCCGTCCGCACCTGAGCCGTCAGCCGAGACATCGACGCCTGAATCGCTCGCGCCCGCGACGACCGAACCAGCGCTGACTGCCGAAGCGCCCACCACAGCGACCGCCGAATCGGCGCCGGCTGCCGAAGCGCCCGCACCAGCGTCCTCCGAACCGGCGTCGGCCACTGCCGCGGAAGAGCCGGCCGCCCCGTCTGCACCGACCACACCTGAACCTGAGACAACGGCGGTCGCCGAGGAGCCTCATGTTGAATCCGCGCCCGCCATCGACTGGGAAAAGGTTGAACAGGACCAGCGGCAACGCATTACGGCTGAAATGGACCGGCGCGCACCGTTTTTTGCAAGCGGCCAGCTTGTGGAATTCCGTCTGACCAACGGGCTCGTGCGCAGGGGAACCTATCAGGGTCGCGATGCGGAGTCAGCCCGACTGAAGGCTGACGGCAACGAGGTCATTACCATTCCGATCGTCTCGTTGGACCGTAATACGAGAATTCGCGTGGATGCCGATTACCGCCAGCGCTATATTGAGTTTTTGGCGCGCCAGCGCGTCGCTGAGTTCCGGAAACGCTCCAAGACCGAAAACCCGTAGACGCCAACTTCCGCAAAGGGTATCATTACTGCGCCGAGAGACGGCTACTCCGATGTCGACCACCCACGTTCAGGACCTTCAGCAACAGATTCGGACGCTGTTGCGAAGGTTGCAACTTCCCGATACTGCCCTTCGAGAGGATGCGCCACCGCTGTTCAAAAAGCTCGACTTACATGCGGCTAAGCGGCTTTTGCAAACCCTTGACGCCTGGAATGAACGAGGAATCTTCGACGACTCGGAACGCCTTGTTCAGGAGGTGTTGCTCAAGTCGCCCGAAACGAAACAGGCGTTTCTCGAATCCGAACTCGCCCTGCTCCAACAAATCGAGCGGTCCGGCGAGGATCAGCTTCATCGCGGCCCTTACGGACTGTTGGAGTATGTGTTGCCGATCCGCGTGCACGGCGCTCACCTGCACCTGCTGCGCAGCGGGAAGTTTCGCGAGAAGCCGTTCACTGACGCGGAGATTACCGAGATCGCATTTGCCAGCGGGATTCCGAAATCGGCGGTCGCTCCAGCCGCCGCTGCTGTACCGATCCGAAGCGGCGAAACGCTGGCCGCTTTCACAGCGTTGCATCGCCGGCTTCGGGATGCGGTTGCTGCGGCTCTGGAAGCGCAAATCCAACTGGGCCTGTCCGCCGCCGGCGACGCGGCAGATTCATGGTCGAGCTTGGGCGCTCTCGCCGAAGGGGCTGCTCATCAGTTTAGCAACCTGCTTTCGATCATCCTCGGGTACACGTCCCTGGTGCTCGCCAAAACCGACATGCCCGCGGATGCGGTGGCCGCGCTAAATCGCGTTGCGGAAGCCGCGCAACAGGGCCGGCGACTGACAGAGGAAATACTGGCTGCCGCGGCATCGAACCGCGAGGAGGAGCCCGTCTGCTCGTTGCACGAACAACTGTTGGAGGCGGCGGCCCGTCTCCAGGCGGCCGGACTGCCCGCGGATCGGTTCACGCTGCATCGGAACGCCGAAATCGACCGCGTCCCGGCCGCGCCCAACGCCGTGGCTTCAGTCCTGCAAAATATGCTTCGTCACGCGCATGAGAGCGCTACGCCCGGCGCGCGGCTTCGCGTGTACACCAAAAACATCCGCGAGGGCGGCGCGGAACAAATTGTGGTTGAAGTGGCCGAGGAGGGCGCACCCGCCGCGGCGGGAACCGCCCAGATCACGTTCCCAATCTCGCACGAACCCGTCCGGTCGGCCGCCAAACAAGTTCGACGCCGCCTCGCGCCCAGCACGATCTGGGTGGCCGATGACGATCCCGCTGTCCGGGAGCTGTGCCGCCGCATTCTGGAGGCGGAACGTCACACGGTGGAGTCCTGCGAATCGGGCGAGTGCATTCGAAAAAAGCTGGCCGCCGGCGCCGCGCCCGACCTGCTCATCTACGACTTCAGCATGCCGGACCTGGACGGCGTCGAATTTTGCACGTGGCTGCGCCAGAACCAGTATCGGACGCCGGTGATCCTCATCAGCGGGTTCAGCGCCGAACACCCCGATCTCAAACGATTGCTACAAATGCGGAAGGTTTTTCTGCTGCAAAAGCCGTTTTCGTTCCGCGACATGACCGATCTCGTCACCATTGCGATGGGCGAAACCTTGGTGGGCTAGCGGGCCGCCTACGCGTCGTTCCTACCCTTCGCGCGCCCTACCGCGTGGTCGGCAACACCAGATGCAGGTTGGGGGTGATATCGATCTCGATGCGTCCGCCCGCCAACTCAAATTGGCTCGCTTCCCCGCCAGCGGAGAAATCGGCCGCTATGAAATAAAAGTTGAAGCCCGCCGGCACACTGTTTCCTGCGCTTTCGGGCATGCGAAATCCGACAAGCGCGCCGTTCACCTGCTCGAGGGTTCGGGTCCCGCCCTGTTGCAACGATCCGGAACGCGCCAGCGTGCCCGGCGGCAGAAGGGTCACGAATTTGAATCGGCCCTCGACCCGGATCGCCTGGACGTGGCCTGTATCGGGTTTCTTCCAGTTCATCGAATTCCTGAAAACGCGGTCGTTCAGATTGACGACCGAGAAGATATCGTCCGGTTCAAACCAGGTGGCGATCGCGAAGGCGATGGCTGCTTCTCGGACCGCGGGCTGTGCTCGACCGTCGGCGTCGATCCGGCAGGCGGTCCCGCGATGCATCACGAGGCCAGCGCCATCCTCAAAAAATCCGAACCCGTGGTCGCCGCGGTCAAGCAGGTTCGAAACCGCCATCGAGGCCGCGTAGCGGCCGGATGTATAGGCGGGAAAGGTGGATAGCTGGGAAACGGTCTCGCGCCAGGCAGCGTGGGGATCACCCGTTCTGCCGCATCCGGCGGCCAACAGAATCAGCGCTCCAAGGGACAAAGGCAGCGTACGTCTCACGCTCATGGGTGTATCTGAATCGGGGGGCAATACAAGTCTTTGTATTTCCGCATCCACCAGACTTTGCCCTGCGACCGCTCGGCCGGCGTGGCAAAGCGATACTCGTATCGAACAGCGCGAATGGCCACGGGAGGCCGTTGTTCAAACGGATTGAAAGCGAGAAGCCGCAGGACATCGGGTTCGTTCTCCAGCAGCCGGATCATGAGATTGATGAGCCAACGATTCCCCTCCAGCTTGCCCAGCGCAGCAAACCACATTTGCCAGTCCAGTCGCGGCTGATGTGGCGCAGCCAATCGCGGTCTCATGTCGGGCTCGCCCGGCTTCCAGCGAAATTCGTAGGGAATCCAGAGTTGGCCGTCCCACGTTCCCTCCAGGATGATTTCCGGCCGGGTTTTGGTCATGACCGCGAACAGGCCGTAGTTGTTTACGCTGCGAAAGGGAGCGGTGAATCGAACCAGGGATTCGATCCACCGCGGCCAGTCCGCCCCGCCTCCAACCGCCACCACGAACAGGACGCCGGACGTTACGAGCACGAAGGCGGCTGCCACAGCGGCCGCGGCGTGCCGGGCGACACGGAGTGGCCTCCACTCCGGCGAAGGTGCCTCCCGACGAAAAGCGCGAGCGAGCCAGCGCCCAAACCGGCCAGGAACCCGACTCAAAAGGGCCGCGCCGATTTGATCCCGGATCAGCCAGAGTGAGAGAACCGCTGCGAGCAAATTGAAAAAGGTGTAGTTGCCTGTCGCTGCGATGAGCGCCATGAGCGCGATGAATGAAATCGCGGCCACCATTCGGGCGCGATCGCCAAACCAGATCAAAAACGGACATACCAATTCGACTACGAACACCAGCGCACAGGAAAGCTTGTGAAACCAGATCGGCAACTGATGGACATACCACGCGGTCGGAAGCGGCAAGGGCTGGGTCCAGTAATGGTAGGTCAACGCGGTTAGATTTCGCCAGGCTTCATCGCCGCTCGCCCACTTCACATAGCCCGAGAGAAACATCAGGCGGAACATCAGCCAGTGGAAGAGCAAGACAATGATTCGGGGAGGCTCATCCGGCGCTAGCCATCGCATGCGGACCCGCCACGGGGCGGCGAAAATCGCCAAGAAACCCGCCTCCAACAGGAGGTTGTCCCATTGGTAGTTCCAAAAAATCTGGCCGACGGTCGTCGCCGAGAGATACAGGACCCACAGCCCCGCTGCGGCGATCAGAGGGAGGAAACCGGACGCAAGCATCACTGCAAGCGCCATACCAGTCCACAAACAGATTCGGAGCGCCGCATCCGAGGGCGCCAGCCAGAGAATTGTCGGAACTTGGTGAAACCCGATTTCCTCGACCCGCGGCCGAATCGCGCCAAGCCAGGCCGCAAATGGGAGGATGCCTCGCTCGCCCACCAAGCCGTCTGCCTGCACGGCGTAGGACGCGAATGCGGCAAAATAGACCACGCCAAGCAGACGGAGTCCCAACTGATTGGCTCGGGCGTAACCTCGGCCATAATGCGACAGGCCGCGGATCCATACTTGGAGGATGCGAATCACAATCGGGGTTTCGGGACCGCCTGTTTCTTTTGAAACTGCGGGCACGAATCCGTTGCTTCCACTTCCCGCCGATGCAGGCCGCACCACTGCATGAAGGGATTCACCACGTAGTGCGCGCAATGACGGCACAGTTGATCCGCTTCGCCATCAGCAAAAACACGGACTGGCGCGGAGCGATCAGAATCTGAAAACACCTTCGGCGGCGACCGATGCAGGAACGGAACATCCGCTTCCGTGGGAAATTCGTGCCCGCAAAGACCACATCGGAGGATTTCGCCCACTTTCCGGAAACCCTCCATGCGAGGTTGTCGGACCAGCACCGATTCGGCCTTGCATGCTGGGCAAAATATTTCTGCGGATCGGCTCATAAGCACAACTGTAGCGCGTCCGAGAGTCGGGCTAAAGCCGGAATCGCGGTTGAGTGTCTTGCCTAGTCGAAAATGTCCCCCGCGAATTCGATCGAAAGGAACCTCATGTGGGGACGGAGGGAAGACCTCGCAATGAGAGAATTTCGAAGGAGCAGAACAAGCGAACGAGGCTGAAAGGGCGGCGGCGAGGCGCGCGGAGGGGCACACCGAGGTCGCAAAAGCGAAATTCGGGGTTTCCCTCTGGAAGATCTTGGAAGGCCCAGTTCCAACCAGCGCCGGTCGTGAATGGCGCCGTTCCACCGACGACAATCGGAATTTGATTTGCGAACGCAGTGGAAGGCGTCCCTCCATCGGGAATGGAGGGCCCGCTTCCACGCGGGCCCCTTTCCGACAGGGCAGAACCTATCCTTCTACCAAAATCGGCCGAACTGGAACTCGTCCTTCCACGAATATCGGGCAAGACGGAACTTGCCACTCCAAAAAATTGAGGCCGTAAAAGGAAGGTCTATCGCGTCAAATCTGTAAACATCATAGCAGTGTTCGACGTCTTGGAAGCTGGAATCGACGCGGTGATGCCTCTCAGCAATTCAGCCAGCTTCGGATTGATGGGGCCTCGATGTGTAAGGCCCTCAAATTTCAACTTCAGTGATTGCGACCGGAAGGCGACTAGATAATTTCGACGGTAACGTCGTCCTTCTTCTCGTCTTCCTCGCTCTCGACGGCAATCGGCTTGTAGGTCGGCAGGAATCGGTAATAGACCTGAAGCGTCAAGGCGGCCAACGTGGTCGAGTAAACGAGACCGTGATTGGTCTCCTTGCCGTGGGCGTCCTCTTTTAGGAACTGGCCGGCGGAGGTCCAACTGCCGTCTTCGTTCTGATTTTTGGTAAGCTCCGGAGCAAACTGATTGTTCCAAGAACTCCACAATTGGCCACCGTGGTGGAACTTCGCCTGTGTGATGTAGTACCACGAATACATCGGCCAAATCGGGGGATTCCGATAGTCGCACTTGAACTCGCGCATCGCATTCAGGCCGGCTTGGACCGCTTTACTCTTGTGCTGGCCCAGCAATTGCAACGACAAGACGCCGACAGCCGTTATGCCGTCGGACCCGTTGCCGACGGAGCTATATCCGAAGCGACCTGTTTCAGGGTTTTGGGAATTGACGAATCCCACCACGGCGCGGTCCATCGCCTCTTTGAGTCCCGGCACCTCTGCGCCCGCGATGTACGCCGCCTTCAGAGCTTGGACCTGCCAACCGGAGACTGACGTATCCCACCGCGCGCCCTTGTCGTACTTATAATCCCACAGCCCACCGGGCTGCTGTCCCTTAACGATGATGTCCACCGCTTTCTCCATGGCGGGCTTCAGTTCCGGAATTCGGGTCAATCCGTAGGCCTCCGCGATCGCATACGTGGCGATGGCGTGCGCATAGACGGCTGGCCCGCTGTCGGTGGAGCCGAAGGCGCCATCCGGGCGTTGAATCGACAGCAGGAACCGGATCGCTTTTTCGACAGTCTGCCCGTATTCTTTCGACGCCGTGGTTTCCCCATGGGCAAGGAACGTCAAGAGTCCGAGGCCGGTCATGCCCGGCTTGTTGGGACCCCAAGACCCATCCGGGGCCTGGTTCCGCTTCAGCCACTCCAGCGCCTTGATGACCGCCCGATCGACGGCCGAAGCCCAGCGGCCGGCGTACTGGCTCAAGCCGCTTGAACGTCCTTCGGCAGACCGACCCGCGAAGAGACCCTTCATCACCAGCGGGCTCTGGTCTGCCACAATATTCAGCTCGGCGAGATCCATCGAGACATCCTCAGACGGCCGGGGCGAATCCGTTGGCGTGGGCGAATCCATTTGGACCGGCATGTCCGTGGGCAGCGCCACATCGGTCAAATCCGTGAGTTCTTCAATCTTTTCCAGCTCTTTTTCGAATTCTTCGAGGTCGACCGACTCAGGCTCCACGACGGTCACTTCGATATCCGGTGCCTTATCCATGGTGTCAAACACCATGAATTTGATCGCCAGCAAGATTACCAGGATGTGAAAGATGACCGATCCAATAGGACCGGTCATGTGTTCCATAATTTTCTTGATCTTATATTTTCGGAGGAATTCCTCTCTCTCCTTCGCGTCCATGGCTGAACCCCATTAATTTGTGCTAATGACCGACAAATTAACCAACCCCGTTTTGGCGCAGAGGTCAAGAACCCGGATAAGATCCTCGTGGCGAGACATGGCCGCACACATGATCATAATAGTCTGTTTGGTATCAATGCTGGCTAATTTGGCGAGCAACCCCTCTAGTTCCGCCAGTCCTACCGGCCGATCATTGATGGTAAACCCGTCGGGGTAGATATGAATCCGGATCATCTTTGGAGGCGTCTGCATCTGCTCTTTCTTGGCCTCTGGCGCCGGCCGCGAGACGTCCAGATTCGCCAGCGAATCAATTGGTTTTTGGGTCACGAGGAAGAAGATCAGTAGCTGGAACACGACGTCGATCATCGCCGTCATGTTCAACTCACCGGATTCCCCGCTGCGATCGCGTTTACGTTCGCGCGCCATGTTGGATTCCTAACTTGCCTTTTCTCGAATCGCCGCGAACTTGACCTTCCACAGTCCCGCGCGGGTCACCGCGTCCATCGCGGCTCGAATCGCGTCATGCCGCGTTTCCCCGTCCGCTCGGATGATCACGGGGACCGTCTGGCCGTGATCGGCCACGACCTTTCGAATGACAGTGTAAAGGTAATCCGCGGACATGTACACGCGCGCAATCGAAATTCGGCCGTTCTTGTCGACTTCGATGACGATCTCCCGTGGATCCCTCGTCTCGACAGGTTTGGCATGCGGCGCCATCGCGAGCCGGATGCTCTCGTCGATGGCCTTCTGCTGCATGTCCGTTGTGACGACGAAGAAGATGATGAGCTGGAACACGACGTCGATCATCGGCGTCATGTTGATGCTCGTGTCTTCCTGCTTGCGCCGTGCCATGTAGGCGGATCCCGATCTTATTCGGAAACGACTTCGACGTTGCGGAGGGATTTGACCAGGTCCGTGGTCAACGCTTCCATGCCCAGAATGATCTTAGTGGCCTTATTGCGGAAGAAATAGAAGAAGCCCACGGCAGGTACCGCGGCGATGAGCCCTCCGGCCGTCGTGTAGAGCGCTTGCGCGATGTTGATGGCGAGCATCTGCTGCTGGGCGGCGCCGGCCTGCATCGTCGCGAGGTTGGCGAAGGCAAAAATCATGCCTTGCACCGTGCCGAGCAGGCCCAGCATCGGAGACAAATTGGCGACGACGTTCAAGTAGGTGACGCGCTGCAGCAGTTTCTCGCTCTCGAGGTCGGCAGCCACGCCGACGGCCTCCTGAACCGCTTCGAACCCCTCCTGCACGTTGCTAAATCCCGCGCTGAGGATGTTCGCCAGCGGGCCCGGCTCCTCTTCGCAGTGTTTCAGCGCTTTCATCACGTCGCCCTGCTCAATCGCCTCGCGCACTTTTTGCACGAGGGACTCTTGCACGATTTTCTTTTCCCGCACCGTGATGAAGGAATCCACGATCAGCGCGAAGCCGGCCACGGAGCAGGAGATGAGGGCGATCCACAGAATGACACCCATGGTGCCCCCGCTCGCGACAACATTGAAGAAACTCATCGGCGAGCCTTTTTTCGCCGCCGCCGCCTCGGCCGCCTTTGCCTCCGGGGATAGTTCCATCTCCTGCCCGAAGGCCGGGGCCGCAACGACTCCGATCCACGCCGCTGCGATTACCGCCACCAGACCCATCGTTGTTCGTGTGCGCGTCGACATGTGTCTCTTCCTCCGCATCTTTTCCTGTTGGCCGTTCAATCCTCTCATAGCTTCCCCTGCGCGCGTTGCGCGAACGGAGATCCGCTAAATTCCGTTGCAACTCGCCGATAGAGGTCCCGGCTGCGTGGGTCGCGCAGCCGCTCGAGCCCCTCGGCTGCCTTGAACAGAGCCTCGGGCACCACCGCTCGTTCCGATTCGAATAGAAACGCAGCCCGAAGGTAGTCCAAAACCGCTCCCTCGACCTGACCCTGCGCCATCTTCATGTCGCCCCGCAGCACCAGTGCGCGCGCGGCGTCCGAGCGCGATCCCTTGGCGACGAGATCGTCCAACTGGGGCGCGAGTTTTTCAAATTGTTTGGCTTCGTTGAGGGCCGCAAGATATCCCATTAGCACGGCGCTTTCCCGCCGTTGATCCGGGGCCGCTTGAAACAGGCGTTCGTACATGGAGACCGCCGCGGCGTGGTCTCCCTTCAACACTAAGATCTGGGCGGAGAGCAACCGGGCTTGGTTGTCCCATGTAAGAAATCGATAGTTCTGCGCTACTTGCTCGAGCAGGCGCAGCGCCTCGTCATAATTCTTTTGCTGGGCAAGCTGTCGGGCGCGGTCGAAATCGGCTGGCCTGGCCGCCTCCGCGCGCACATACTGGCCTCTCTGGTAGGTGACCTGCCCGCGCGGCGTCGTGAGGACAATGGTTCCATCGGATCGCGCGCGAATGTCCGTCCCTTCGACGCGCTCGCCGTTGGGCAGCACGACAAATGGATTTTGCGCTTCGGCGAGCGGTCCGGTCAGGAAACCGGCTGCCGCGATTGCAGCAAGGAGCCAAGAACTCAACCGAATCATGGGGTTTCACCTCCGGACTGGCCGGATGCCGGCGAGCCGGCGGGCGGCGAACCAGCGGGCGGCGCGCCCGCCGCCGAGCTGACCTGTAACGCCGCCTCTGCGCGCATCCGCCGCACATCGGATACTTTGTCACTCGTCGGGAAAAGCTGCAAGAATTGATCGCAACTCTCGACTGCGTCCTTGAACCGGCCGATTTCCATTGCCAGCGGGACGCTCTTCAGCAACGCTTCCTGAATAAACGGCCTCTGTTCCTGTTTTGAGGGATCGGACAGGAGCGCCACGCGTTGATACGAGGCCAGTGCGCCCGCCTTGTCGTTGGCGCGGAGCTGCACTTCGGCGAGCTTCATGCTCGCCCGGTTGATTTGGATCGGATCATTCGCGAACCGGAAAATGTCGCTTAGCGACTGGCTGGCGGCGAGGAAATTCCCGAGAGCGGCATAGGCTTCGCCTAGCATAAACCTCGCCTCGAAAAACAATCCGCTGCGCGGATATTCCTGAAGCAATCGTTCGAGGGCCTTGACGGCCTCCTCATAGTTGCCGCGGGCAAAATTGGCGCTGCCGACGCCGAACAACGCGCGCTCGAGGATGGCGCGCGAAGCCGGCGTGTCTTTCGTCGCCAGAATCTGCGGATTTTCCGCCGCAATGCGGAACGCCTCGAGCGCCTCGTCGTACAACTTGGCGTCGATCATGAGCTGCCCGATGCGCGCGAATTCATCCGGTGAGAAGCGGTCCGGCGTCTGGGCCATCTTGCGAAAGGCCTGCCGGGCCTGCTCGATCTGGCCGATTTCCATCGCGCTCCGAGCAAGAGAAAATAAGGCATTTTTTCCCTCTTCCGACTGGGGATATTCGCGGGCGAGGCGGTCGAAGGTCTGGGCCGCCGCATCCGTCTGGCCGAGTGCGAGCTGCATCTGACCAAGGCCCATCAGGGCCTTCGGCGCGAGCTCCGATTTCGGAAACTGGGACAAGAACTGCTCGTAAAGCTGGAGGGCCGCCGAGCGCAGTTGTTGCACGCGATCCGCCGGCGCGGTAATGCGGGCGATGACGTTGGCGCGCTGGAAGAAGGCGCGCTCGAGCAGCGCGCGATTCCGCTCCCGGTCGGCGTCGGTCGACGCATAGGGATTGTTGGTGGGCGTGAGCCAGTCGATCAGGGTTTTCAGCTCGGCGGCCGCTTTCGGCCATTGCTGGAGCCGGACATAGCAATCGGCGAGGCTGAACTGCGCCGCGGCCCGTTCGGGGCTCGGCGGCACGTCATTGACCAGCTTGGCATATGCGGCGGCGGCCTTCTCGAAGTCGCCGAGATCATAATAACTCCGCGCAATAAGGCGCAGCGCCTGCGGGTAATACTGATCTTTGGGGTAGTTGTCGACGATCCGCTGGAAGTAATAGTTGGCGCCCTCATTATCGCCCGCCTTGCGCCGCTCGTTGCCGAGGAAGAAGAGGATCATTCCGGCGCGCTCATGCTGCGGGAAGCCCTTCAAATACGCCTCGTAGATCTCGGTGGCGAATTCCGAATCCTTCTTATTGTTCGCGGTTGTGGCCGCCGCCAATAGCGCCGTCGCCCCGGCGGGCCGCCCGCTGTAGCGCTCGGCGATGTGCTGGATCACCATCCGCGCGAAAAGTTTGTCGCCGAGTTCGAGGTAGGACTGGGTCGCGAACCCCAGCGCCCGGGCCGCCGCGTCGGCCGTGGGGTAGGCGTTCGCCACTCGCAGATATTCCACGGCGGCCTCAGCAAACTTCTTTTCCCGGAACAGGTTGTCCGCCAGGCGCATCTGCGTCGCCGCGGCCTGTTCGGCGTGGGCGCCAAGGTCGACGTTCACGGTCTTGCCCATCGACTCGAGCCGGGCCTTAACCTCATTTGCTTTGATGCCTGCACGCGGGCCCCAGTCGCTGTCCCCATATTTCACGAAGACATTGAAATATTCGTTCAGCGCGCGACCGAGCGCCTGAATAACCTCATCCTTCTTTGCGGGGTCCCGGGCGGCCGCCTCGGCGTCCTGCTCATACATTTGGCCCAGTAGGAATCGCGCCCCCGCATTTGGATTCAGCGCGCGCGATAGATTCTGTTCCTCGATGAGCTTGTCGATTTCACGGAGGATATCGCGGTACTGTTTGGTGATCAGTTCCTGGGCCCGCGCCCGGTTGCCCTTCGCTAGCTCGATATTGGCCAGCGTGATGATCGAGTGGCCGAACCAGAGGTCGACGCCGCCCCACTGAATCTCACCGCAGATTTTCGCCGCGCGGTCCAGCAATTGAGTGCGTTCGGCTCCGGACGATTTGACGGCCTGATCGACCAGCATTTGCGCCTGCTCGGCCATCAACGAACGCTCGATCTCCCGTCCCGGTTTGGTCGCGATAATCCGGCCCAGCGCCTCCGCGGCGCCGGCCAAATCGCCGGCCTGCTGAAGCATTTGCGCAAATTGGTAGGCGGCGTCGCGATAGGCCTTCAACAGGTCCGGGTCCGACGGGGGCGTCTTGAACTGGTCAAAGAACCCCTTGTAGATCGCCCGGGCGCGATCCATGTCCCCCACACGGAAGTAGCCGCGGCCCAGCGCCAAACGAATTGCATCCGCTTTGGGGTCGCCGGCGGGAAGCTCTGAGATCACCGCCTCCGCCTCTGCGAACTTGCGCTGGGAAATTAGCCCTTCGGCCTTGACGAGCTTCGCCCGGCCGGCCTGGTCCGGGTGCTTCGCTGCAACCTGCTGCATCAACTTGTTTGCGAAGTCCGGAAAACCTCGCTCGATCAGGCGCTGGGCAAACTCAAAATCCTGATCGACAGATTGGGCCCGCGCCGTGGCTGCCGCCATGACCAGAGCCAGACAGCAGCCGGCGAGCGAGATCGGTTTGAGCATCGTGACTATCCCGGCAAGCTCGGATCGGCGCGACATCGTGGCGGTTGAATTAGGAAAATTTTAAGTCCGCGTCAAGGCTGTACCTGCGGAAAATAATCCGATGGTTTCATCGCTAGCCTTTCACGGCACCCTCGGTCATCCCCTTGATGAACAACCGCTGGGCAAAGATAAACAGGATAATAATTGGGATCGATGCAATCGCGTACCCGGCCATCAACGGTCCCCAGAGCTTTATGTATTCACCGGCCATCCGGAGAAGCTGTACCATGACGGGCAGCCTCGCATGGTCCCGCATCACAATCAGGGGCAGTACAAAATCATTCCAAGCGCCGATGAAGTGCATCACCCCGATCGTCCCCAGAATCGGACCCGACAGCGGTATCACCACATGGCGCAGTTGCTGGAAGTGAGTCGCCCCGTCGATCTCGGCTGCCTCGAAAAGGTCCTGCGGAATGTCCGATATGAAGTTTCTAAGCATGAAGATGCCGAAAATCTGCCCGCCGGAGGCGCCGACAATGATGAGGGCCGACAGCGTGTTCAGCAGGTTCATATCCCGCAGCAAGATGAACAGCGGCACGAGGTTCGCGATCGCCGGCATCATCATCAACAGCAGAATGGCATTCCAGAATGTCCCGGAAAGCGGCATCCGGAGCCGGGCGAAGAAATACGCGCCACAAAGGGCGAGAAAGAGCGTGAGCAGCGTCGAGCTTGTTGAGATGAACAGGCTGTTGGCCACCGTGGGGGTCACTGCGTCCCAGGCCGCTCGCCAGTTCTCCCAGTGCAGCGGCGTCGTCAGCGCTGCGGGCGCCAGGTAGAATTGCTGGTTGTCCTTGAAGCTCACCACGATCATCAGATAGAGCGGCAGGAAAGCGAAAATCAGGACGAACCAAATGAACGCGTGCTTGAGGGCGCGCAGCGAAAGGCCGCCCACCACACGAGCCGCGCGATACCAAGGATTGGACTCTAGCGCAAACGCGCGGTCTTCTGGCCGCACCCAGTGCTCATCGCGCTTCCGTTCCGGCAGCCAGCGCGAAAGCCAAGCAAAGATTTGGGGAAACGGTATCGAAGCCACCACAAACAGCCATCCCAACCCCTCAATGCGGTGGAGACCCCACTTGTAAGCGCCGATCAGGATGCCGAGTCCCACCGCGCTCGTCGTCAAGCGGACGGCCGCCTTCTGTCGGGGGTTCAAATTCGTCCACCCCAGCATCAGCGTGCTAAGCTTTTGCAACCCGAGGACCACAATCGTCAACACGATGCCGACCGCGCATGCCGCGCCCATCTCCTGCGTGAGAAAGGCCTTGCGCAACATGAACAGCGCCGGAACAGTCGCTTTTCCGCCCGGTCCCCCTTCAAGCCCTGCGAGGGCCAGGATCATCCCCGCATCCTTGATCGTGTCGATGATGACAAAGACAAGCAGCAGATAAATGGACCCCATGATGAGCGGCAGCTCGATCCGAGTGAACTTCGTGAACCAGTTGACGCCGTCGATTTCCGCCGCCTCGTACACGTCCTTGCTGATGGCCTGCAGTTTCGCCAGGTGCGTCAGCACGGCAAATGAGCCCACCCAGGGGAAACCCCACACGATGCACGCCGTCACAATCAGCCGCGGGTCGCCAAGCCAGGCGGGCATCTGTCCTTCGACGAAGATGCCGCCCCAGCCCAGCGCTTGGTCCAGACGAACCAGCAGGCCAAACAATCCACTTTCGACCAGAAAACGGTTCAAATAGCCGGATGTGGCCTCAAAGAAAAACGACCGCCAGATCAGCACGACGATCAGCCCGGGGATGACCATCGGCACGACAAACAGCGTGCGGTAGAAAAAGTTCATCCGTTCGCTGCGACAGCGGTGGATCGCCACCGCCACAAGCAGCGCGGGGATCATTTTGACCACATTCCATGCGCCCAAAATGAATGCCAGCCGGAAGGAGTTCCAGAATTCCGGGTTGCGAATGAGGTCGATGTAATTCAGCCAACCGACCGGCTCGGCGATGTCCGACCCGTTCCAACGATAAAAACTGTGAAAGATCCCGCTCGCCGCCGGATAATACTGAAACAGCCCGATCAGAATCAGGGTGGGGAGGATGAAAAGGTAGATTTCCCAATGGTGCCTGACCTGGTGCCAATGGACTTTTTTGGGTGTCATGGGGCCTCGCTCTTCGCCGCTGTGATTACCGGCGAGCCGGCGTCAAAACGTCTATACGCTCGCCACGGCCTCGATTTCCACTTTGGCATCCTTCGGCAGCCGGGCCACCTGAATCGTGCTGCGGGCCGGTGCCGTCACCTTGTCGGGGAAATATTTCATGTAGACCTCGTTCATCGCGGCAAAGTCGTTCATGTCCTGCAGGAAAACTGTCACCTTGACCACCCGGTCCAGGCCCGATCCAGCCGCCTCGAGAATCGCCTTGAGGTTGCGGAGGACTACCTCGGTCTGAGTCCTAATGTCGCCGGTTTCCATTTGTCCGGTCGCCGGGTCGATGGGGATCTGCCCGGACGTATACACTAGGTTGCCCGCAATCACCGCCTGATTGTAGGGCCCGATGGGCTGGGCGGCCAACGGCGTAAGCACGATTCGGTTCATCGCTTTGCCTCCAATCTTGCTTTGACGGCAGCCAGAACGGCGGGCTTGTACTCGTACGGGCCCGCAGCGTCCTTTGCAATTCCCTGTTCCATCAGTTTCATCTGCCGGCTCCGGTCGATCTCCGCCCAGACCTGCCGGTTCGACGTCAGCGACCGGTAACGGATCCACTCCGTATTCGCCTCCGCTCCTTCCGCGCCGAACAGCGCGCGGGCGCGAATTCCGGCAAGGAACAACTCGTTCCGCTGCATGCCGCGCCGCCAGTCGCGGGTCTGCTCCTTGTAGTCGATGAGGCCCCTCTCGAGGTAGAACGGGGTGAATTGCTCCGCAAATTCCTCGTAGGTGATCTGGCCGACCTGAAACAGCGCATGAAGCTGGTTCCACTTGATGCCGGTCTCCCCGCCCAGAAAGAAATTCATCGCGCTGTACGTTCCGACGATGTTGGGCTCAAATGCCCGCAACAGCGGATCGGTTTCGCATCCCTGGATGGCGGGTATCCAGCCGATGATCTGGTTGAGGAGCTGGTTGCCGCCCTTCGACGCCAAGAACAGCAGGAAATCCAGCGCGATATCCGGGTGTTTGCTAGTCCGCGTGATGCCGAACTGGAAACCTGTGCCGACCTGTTCCCGTGGACGGGCCGGCGCCACCGGGCCGTAAAAGGGATCGTCCGGCGTGGGGAAGGGATACCCCATCACACCCACCTCAAACTGCCCCTTCGCCTGTTCCTGCAGGGACCGCGCATCCCACGTGCCCGTCGCCATGAACACCGCCTTCTGTTGCGCGAACAGAAAGACGGCCTCATCGCGCGTCAACCCCGTGTAGCCGGATTGGAAATAGCGCGAGATCTCCTCGATCATTTTGAACCGCGCGCGGAAGGGCAGATAATCGAAGGTCAGTCGGCCGGTCCGAAACGCGACGAATTGCTCGTCGTTGCCGACAAACCCATCCCGGTTGAAGTCCGCCTTTTCACGCGCGCGATAGGTCAGGGGTTCCCACATCAGCCCTGACATCATCCCGAAATGATAGCCAGAGCTCGCAATCGGAATGTAAAATTTCCCGTCCGGCGCGCGTTGCGACTTGATGATCTCGCAAACCCGCTGGAACTCGCGCCATTCCAGCGGCGGTTCCTCCAACCCGGTGAGCTTCCGAAAGAGGTCCTTGTTGTAGAAAAACCGAGAGCCAAACTGCGACAGCGGGATACTCATGTATTCCTGCATCTCGTCGACGTACGCAGTCCGCATGCCGTCCTTGTAGGTCTTTCGCAGCGGCACGCCGTCCAGTTCGGTCCCGGCGTTGTGCGGATTGGGCTTCTCCACATACCGCCCGAGCGGGATGAAATAGCGCTGGTAATAAGAAAGCCAGATGTTCGGCGGCAGCATCAGCCCGCACTGTACGATGTCCGGCGCCGTCCCCCCCATCAGTTGCGTGCTGACCCACTGGCCGTAGGTCGATTCCGGAATCGCGTCCTGAATCACATAAACCCGCGGATTGACCTTGGCCCGATATTCGGCGGCCATTCGGTCAATCGCCTCCCGGACGCTCGCCTCCAGTTGCCAGTGCGACATCCGAATCACAATCGCATCGGCCGGAGCCGTCCGGGCTCGATAAGAGGCAATCGCAACGATCGACCACACGTAGACCGCCGCAACGACGATCAGCGCAAAGGATCCTCGAATCGCATGGAGCGCGCGGCGCACGGTCACAGCGAAATCTCCCGCCCCTCGCGAAGCGCAGCTTCCACCCGGTCCATTCGTTCCAAGGCTTCTCGCGCCGGGTAGACTCGAACGTCGGCCGGATACTCCTCGATCAGCCGCCGATAATAGGCGCGCGCCAAGTCAAAATCCCCCGTCTCGAACTCGGCGATCGTCGCGATGTTCCAATATTGCCAGGCGAATTCATTAAACGGATTGGCCGGGTCGATCTCCGTCGTCTCCAACGCGCGAATCTCCGCCTCCAGCCGCTCTTTCTGCATGCCGAGCGTGTTGTACCCGACCGCCATTAGGGACCACGCCGGCTGCAGGAATTCCCGAGTTCCACTGGCGACAAACGCCTGCAGGTTCGAAATCGCCTGCCGGGTTAGATCCGGATCCAGCGTCGCGACAAGGGTCGCATTGAGGTAGATCGTGGCTTCCTTGGCTGCGAGGTGGCCGGGGTATTTATCCATAATCGCGCGATACGCCGCCCGGACGGCGGCGTAATCCGGCTCCTGCCCCACGGGCACCACGTGAATCATCCGGGCCAGCGCCAGCTCGCTCCAGGCGGCAAGATCATGGCCCGGCGCCTCTCGAAGGATTCGCTGATAGTACGCACGCGCTTTCTCGGGATCCTCCCCCGGGCGCCGCAGATTCCACACATTCGCCAGTCCGAACAGCGCCTGCAAATAGGGCTCCGAGCCCGGCGCCGCCGCAGCCAGCGCCGCCTCAAAATCGCGCGTCGCCAGATCGAATTCTGCCAGCCGGAAATTCTGCCAGCCCGACGACAGCGCCGCGCCAGCGTCGGCTGCGCCCGCGCCGGACCGCGAACACCCCGATCCCGCCAACGCGGCCGCGAGGCAAAAACAAGCCAATCGCACCCCAAAAATCATCGACTGGTAAACATTGCCAGACGATGCTTCTCTTGCCAATGTCAAACACTGGGTCGCCACGCCTACACCGTATGCGCCATGCGCTGACAAATCCGCAGGGCCGCTCGCCCCGCCCCGCTGACCTATCCGAGCGAATCTTCCACGCCCGGACCGCCCTGTTGCCCGCGGCCGCACTGTTCTTTCTCGCCGCAGCCGCCATCGCCGCGATTCCCTCCGACCTCGAGACCGGGCAGAGGTTGGTCGAACAACTCTCGCTCGCCGACTGGATGGGCCCGCTGGCGCCGGTCGCCTTGTCGCCATTTTTCGGGCTCTGCTGCCTCTCTGGCGCCGCCCTGTTGGCGGAACGCGGTTGGATTCCCGCGCATCCTCTCTTCCAAGGCAATCCGGCGCTGCAGAATGAAACGGTCTTTTTCGCGCTGCTGGCCCTGACCCTCTTCACATCCCTGCCGCGCCTCACTAAGGTGACAAAGCCCATCGCGCAGCTCGCCGACTTCCTGGAAACCTACGCGGGCATCGTCTACATGATCGTCGTTTATTGGGCCGTCCGCGCCCAATCGCCCCAGGCGGAATCCGCAGCACTCACGCTGGCCGCCGCCGGCCCGTTCGGCGATCTCCTCATCCCCATCGCGGCCGCCTGCAACATCCTTGTGATCGGAACGCTGCGAGCCTTCTTTGAGATGCTGGTTTGGCTTTCGCCGATTCCCCTCGTCGACGCCGCGTTCGAAGCGGCCAACAAGACGCTCTGCGCAGGGCTCGTCGCGCTATATGTGATCAGCCCGACAGCCGCGCTCGCGGTGAATCTCACCTTGTTCGTCCTGTGCGCGCTCTTCGTCCGCGCGGCATATCGCCGCCTGCGAGCCTTCCGCGTAAATGTCCTGGTGCCGGCCTGGCGCCGGATCACCGGCCGCGCGCCTCCCCGCGGCCCATGAACTAACGAGGCCAGCGCACGCCTGGGGCGGCGCGGGATTTCAGTACTGATGCTCCGGCCCGGGGAAGGACCCCGCCTCGACGTCGTTGCGATACTGCAGGATGGCCCGCCGCATCTCTGAGCGCAGATCCGCGTAGCGCTTCGCGAACCGCGGCGGCCGCTCGGTCAGCCCGAGCAGATCGTGGAGGACGAGGATTTGCCCGTCGCAATACGGCCCCGCGCCAATCCCGATGGTCGGCACGCCGACCGACTCCGTAATTCGCCGCGCCGCGCCGGCGGGCATACCTTCCAACACGATCGCAAAGGCGCCGGCTTCTTCGAGGGCGCGCGCGTCGCGAATCAGCCGCTCCACCTCCGCCTCGGTGCGGCCCTGGACGCGGTAGCCGCCCATCGCGTGGACGCTCTGCGGCAGCAACCCGATGTGCCCGAGGACCGGAATTCCGTTTTCTACCAGCGCGCGCACGTGCGGCGCGCGGATCTCGCCCCCCTCGAGCTTGACCCCGTCCACGCCGGCCTCCTTCAGACATCGGCCGGCATTCAGGATCGCGTCCGAGATGGACGCCTGGTAGGTCAGGAAGGGCAAGTCGGTGATCACTAGCGCGTTCGGCGCCCCGCGCCGCACGGCCGCCGAGTGGTGGAGCATCTGCTCCAGCGTCACCGGGAGGGTCGTCGAATAGCCGAGGACCGTCATCCCGAGCGAATCGCCCACGAGGATCATCGGCAGCCCCGCCTCGTCGATCAGTTGCGCAGCCGTAAAATCCGCCGCCGTCAGGACCGCGAACCGCTGCCGGCCCTTCAACTCGCGAATCCGCGGAACGGTCCAGCGCCCGCTCATGTTCCGCGGGTACTCCGGCAGCCGATCCGAGAGATTTTACAGAGCATGGAAAAGCCCACGGCTTTATTTTCCAAACGATGGAAATTTTTCGCGGCGATTTTACATACCATGGAAAAATTTTTCGCGATTTTTCCAGACAATGGAAATTTTTCAGGCCGTTTTTCCAGACCATGGAAATTTCTTCCGCGGCTTTTATACGCCATGGAAGTTTCCAAGCGGCCGGGACGGACCCGACCTCTGCGGAAGCGAAGCCCAGCTCGCGATTCCGAGCGCGGCGGGGCGACGTTATGCCGCAACTCCCGCCTCTATTGCAGCCCGGGAATCTTGAAGCCCCCTGGCAATCCGAATTTCTTCGCGCCCGGGGGCAATTCAAACAGGTTGGCCGGCTGTGGTCCGACCTTGACGTTTTTCCAGTCGACTCGGACGTTGTGGGTTTGGCTCGACATTCGCACTGGAATCCGATCGGACGCGCGAACATAGTAGAGAATGTCCTGATCCGGCGCCTTCACGCGGAAGACTTCGCATTCAACGCCGTCGATGGTCTCCTTGCCGACCGGCTCGAGGAGGTTCGGATCGGCCCACGCGGCATTCGACATGTCTTCTTTGATGTCAATCGACCGTTCCAGATACATCCCGCCGGGCATCAGCACCCATACTACCTTGCGGGCGCCGTTGATAATAGTCACAGAAGGTTCCGGCAACCCGGGCATCACCGTTTCCGACCGGACATTTCCCCGCGCAACGTAAATGCGCGTGGTAATGATCGAGTCGCCCACCGTCATCAACTGATCCGCGCTGAACTGATCGACGACTTTGGGGTTGCCAGCGGACGCGCCGGCCAGCGGCAAAAGACCCAACAATCCCCAGATCACGATTCGTTTCATCATGTCATTCCTCCTAACAGGTCAACTTGGAGATTCGTTCCATTCATTTCCTGGCCCTTGCCATCGCGCGGCGAGCCTCGCGATCCGCTTCTCGCCGCTTGAGGGTTTCGCGTTTGTCCACCAATTGCTTCCCTCGGGCCAATCCCAACTCCACCTTGATCCGCCCGTTCCTCAGATGCAAGTCCAATGGCAAAAGAGTATGCCCTTTAATGGCGGTCAGGCCGAGGAGCCGGTTGATTTGCGACCTGTGCAGCAACAAGCGCCGCGGACGGTCGGGATCCTGGTCCGCCGCGCGCGCGTGAGAATACGGTTGGATGCGCACGCCGTGCAGGTACACTTCGCCGTTCTCGACCGTCGCGTAGCCCTCCTGCAAACTGACCTCGCCGGCGCGGATGGACTTCACCTCCGAGCCGCGCAGCTCGATGCCGGCCTCGATGTTTTCCAGGATATGGTAGTGATGGCGGGCCTTGCGGTTGGTCGCGAGGATTTTTACGCCCGACGATGAATTCGGCGCGGAACTCATGGTAGTCCGAGGTCCCCGGCTGCCCCGCAGGCCGGCCGCGCGGGCTCTCGCGCCGCCGCCGGCGGCCCGGCGGTCAGAGGGTCAGGAAATTGTCCGGGTTCGACGGCCGCGGCTGCGCGGCAATCCCGAGCTCCGCCGTCAGCTTGCCTTCGGCAATTTCCTTGAGGGCGATCTCCATCGGCGGCTGGTTCGGGCTGTCCGGCTTGACCAGCGGGCGCTGCCCGCTGATAAGCTGGCGGACGCGGCGCGAGACCATATTGATCAGCAGCGGAACGTTGTTCACACGCTCTTTGGCTCGATCAAGATACGAGATGTTCATATGGAGATTCCCTAAAACAAAAGCAAACTTGAACAATTAGCACATATCCGAGAGCCATGTCAAGAAGGCTTTCTGCTTTGTCATGAGCGGTATACGCCGCTCGCGGAGTGGCGATACATACGCGCCCGCAGAGGGTCTGACCACATCGCCTCTCGCTTCGCACTTTAGCGGTCGAGGTGAACCAGATAAGGACGACTTGGCGGGCACGGTTCCATCCGGGCGATAGGTGGCGGGCGCGGTTCCACCCGCGCCCCTCGTGAAGGGTATTGTCCTATATAGGATTTGCGGACGCCGTGGAAGGCGTCCTTCCAGTCGGAATGGAGGGCACGGTTCCACCCGGGCCGTTTGTGGAGGGCGCCGTTCCACCGGCGCCGTTGCGTGCGGTCGGGGTGGAATCCTACCAAGTAAATGTCAGATCGGTCGGAGTGGAACCCGAGCCTCCGGATGGGACTTCGTCGGGGTGGAACCTGTCACTCCAAAATCGTGGCTTAACATGGGATAACAGGCTTCCCGGGCCTTCTCGGCATTTTCAAGTGATCTCGGCCAAAACGAGTAACGCGCGAGCCTACGGCGTAAGAAACGCCGGCAGTGAAGTGGGTCGAGTGGGGCGGACCTGCAACTTCGATTTCGCCAAGGAAATCGTAGCGCCAAGATTGCGGGAGCTGAGAATCAGCAATCGCCACGTTTCGAACGATCAGGACCGCGGAGGTCCGGGTCCGGCGCAAAGCGGATTCTCGTGATACGGCCGGCGCCAAACCGTGCCTGCAACTTTTTGAGCAACTCGGCCTGGCCGAACCGCTGGAGCTCCTGCTGCCACACGGCATTGCTGACAAAGACCGTCAACACGCCCTTTTCGAGGGAGCCGGGCCGGGCCCTCCGGGCAATCGCGGGCCCCACCAAGTCGGCCCACTCATTCAAGAGAGCATGAGACCACATACGGGATTCGAGGCCCGCCTCCGAAAGCACAGCGGCGGTCAGATCTCCAATGGAGACGGCTTCGCCAGCCTGAACAGGTGGACAATCGGGCGGCAATTGAAAGCGTTCCCGCTCCACCTGCCATCTGCCGGGCGACAGGCGGCGGGTCCGACCGAATCTGTTCATGCCGGCGTGTTCAGGAGGAGGGCGGAAGATGGCGCCGGCAACCGTAGCGCACCAGCCAGTCCACTGAAGCGCGCTCCCATCCAATGTCGTAACCGGCGCGTTCGCTTTCGTACCACTTGTGCAGCAGGATTTCCTGCTTAATCCGCTCCCATTGCTGGACGACCAAGGTCCGACGAACCCACGCCTCAACGTCCGATGAACAATGATTAGGGTCCTGATTCGCCATATTCAAAAGTTGCCGCATCGTAAGCAAACGATTTGAAAAATGTCAAGCGGCTTCAGCTCCGCCCCTTTGCCATGCACCCCTCATGCAGCAGTCAACCGTTTTATACGAGAAATTTCTGCAAAAAAGCTAGCTAACGCGTAAAGATTATGTAAGCTAATTAATACGTTTTTATTCAAAGGAGTCATCATGCCGACCAAGTACCAAGAATTGATGGCCGCTCTGATCTTCAGTGGGTTTTTCATGTCCGTCGCATTAGCGACCCCACCGCTAACGCCATCGCTGGATGGTCGTATTCTCGAATATGACGACGAAGATGTGCGTGCTTCGTACACGGGCGGCGGGGGTGCATTCGGCCCCGGCAATTCGATTTCCAACCTTATCGTGACCTGGGATGCAGATTTTCTGTACATCGCGCTGCAGGGCGCTGAGGTCGATAACAAACTCGTCGTGATGCTCGACGTGGATCCGGGTAATGGAACCGGCGCCCACACGACGACCAACTGGTCGGGCGTCGGACCGTCCTACATCGAATACAATGATGTCGGCTGGCGGAAATCGGCTGCGACCGGCGCCGTCGCATTTGGACTCGACTACCAAATTGCATCGGAAGGCTTCTTCAACAACGTGATCCAAATTCTGTACGACGGCGTGGCCGTGCCGAATTCGAATACGGTCGTCTCACTGTTCGACGCCGGAAACGGATCGTCGCCGCTAGGCACTCCAGTAGACATGGCCGTCCGCGGCGGGGCCCCGGCCTGCGCGCTGGTGGGCTTTGAAGCCCGGATTCCGTGGTCGGTGCTATATCCCATGACGGGTCCGGCGTCGAATCGATTCGGGACGGTCTTGCCGGGCGAGAAGATCCCTCGCGGCGCCAAGCTGAGGATGTTCGCGAATATCCACAACAACAACCCGGCCAGCGCCTATAGCTCGAACGACGCCATTCCGCAACAGACCAGTCCGAACGCCTCGTGGACAAACGGGCTGCTCGTGACCGACACCTATCTCGACATCGAGTTGGATCTAAATAACGACGGATTGCCCGATCTCGCTTCGGGCGATGTGAACGCGCCGTTCATCGAATACGCGGCCGGACGGCAGAACTCCTTCACCGTCTTCGTTGGCCTCAGCGAGTCGGTTGCGGCAGCGTGGATGACCAACGCGCAACACTGGCGCATCGGCGGAGTCGCGCCGGCTCTGGTCACCCCGTTGGACTCCAAAAGTGCTCTGCTCACAGCTTCAACACCGCTGCCATCCGCCGGAAACGTGGTCCTCGTGACCGCCACGAATCTTCGGGACTCCGCCAACAACCACCGCCTGACCGCCTATTGCCTGGAAACCACCGCATCCGGACTGACCAATCCGCTGACCGTCCGGTTCGTCCTCGAGACGGCCTCAGGCTTGGGTATTTCCCCGGGGGCATCGAACTTCTTCGTCAATGGCGGCTCGTATCCGCTTTCATTCGGCTATCCGCCTTCGACGAACAATCCCCTCGCTCCGTTGAGCGGCACACTCTATTACCGCGACGTGACCTTCCCACCCGGCACGCCTCTCGAGTTGTTCTACAAGTACAGCGGCATTCTCGCCTCCACGGGCACCAACACGTATGAGGCGGTCCGACTTGTCGACTTTGCGAATGCCGCCCGAAAACTGACGCTACCGACCAATGTGTCTTACCTTGTCGTTACCGACCATCTTGGCGCGGCGGCTGCCCCTTACCGTGCGCCGGGCAATTCAGCCGACTACATCTCTCTCTACACCGATCCTCGCCGCGGAGATGCCGGCGTCCGCCAGCGGACGCTGGTCACCTTCCAACTCGATTTGTCGGCGAGGAACCGCTCGGGCGTATCGCGCGTGCTGGTGCAGGGGTCCGATCCGCTTCGCGGCTTCAATTACGACGGTTTTGTGTCCGACTGGGCCGGCAGCGGAGCCGTGGGGTGGAACGTCGGCGGCATCGAGCTTTTTGACGATGGCACACGCGGCGACCTCGTCGCCAACGACGGAATTTATTCTCGAGCGTGGGCGTGGACGGAGGACGGCACGGACTCCGCCATCGTGCCCGGTTTCCCCTACTCGCTCGTCGGCGGAGACCTGGCCACGTTACCCTACGCGGGCAACGGCTGGCTCGATGGGCGGTCCCCGCGCAGTGTCATCTACAAATTTTATGTCGTCAAAATGGACAACACGGCGCTCGAAAGCCCATCTTCGAACCTCGAGCTTTTCCTCGAGAATCCATCCGTCACGAACCTGATCTTGCCGCCCTTTGTTTGGGACAATAACGATCTGCCCCCGCCTCCGCCGTCAAACGCACCATCCATGTTGGCCGCGGTTCGGCTAACGGGCAACCTCGTACGAGTAGTCTTTAGTAATCAGCCAGGCGAAACGCAGCACGGCCTGCTGATCTCGACGAATCTCGTCCACGGCTGGATGGATTTCGGCCTCCGTGTAACCAACGGTGCGGGCGGCGTTTGGACGAGCATAGTCCAAGGCGCCAACCCTTCCCACGAGTTCTATGCCGCCTATGCCGGCCCCGCCAAAACCAATATCGGAATTTGGTTCACGCCTAACCCGCTTCCTGCTACCGGCGGAGTCCTGCGCGTCTGGTATCGGCAACACAGCCGCTCGCTTGCCGGTGCTCGCGATGTTGGGTTGACAGGAAACTGGAACAGTTGGGGACCCGGGCTGCCTATGACCTTTGTCGGCGACGGCGTATGGTATTATGACCTGGCCGTTTCCCCCTCCGCCCCTACCGCCATCATCTTCAAGGCGCGCACGGTCTCTGAGAACTGGGACAACGGCCCTGATGTGTACGCCTACAAAGGCAATGGACGCGCCACGTGGACGCCGAATTCGCCGACGAATGGCGGGCTGCTAACCATCACGTACGATTCGTCGACGGGGCCGCTCAACGGCTCGCCCACTGTGAGCGCATGGGTGGGCTTTGACGAACCCTGGCATGGCGTCTCAGCGATTCCCATGACGAATATCGGCCCGAATCTGTGGCAGCTCGCGATCACGGTCCCGACCAATCGCGTCTTGAGCGTTAACTGGGTCTTCCGCAATGCGGCGGGCACCACCTGGGACAGCGAATCGACTCCCGGCGGGCGCCAGTACCGGGCCTTCATCAGTCCACCTCCGTACCCATGAAACAAATCAACCGCATATCATCGGGCTTCACGCTCATCGAGCTGCTCGTGGTGATCGCAATCATCGCGATCCTCGCCGCGCTGCTCACGCCGATGGCCTCTTCGTCCATCGAAAAAGGGCGCCGTTCCGCCTGCCGCTCGAACATTCGCGACCTCGGTCTCGCGTTCATGCTGTGGGCTCGCGATCATGAAGACTGGCTGCCGCTGAAAGACAACTACCCCGCGTACACGGGCGGGAATCTGACCGGCGAATGGCCGATGCGGAACCATGTCCTCAAGCTCGCGTCAAACCAGTACGTGCGGTCCACGAAACAATGGCTCTGCCCCAGCGACAAAGTCGACGGACCGGGCGGCTCCATCCAAGTCCGTGATCCCAAAACTTTCTTTGGAACCGGCGCGGACACGTACAACACACGCGGGCATTGCAGCTACATGTATGTGGCCGGCTACAATCTGATGTCCACGCCGGAGGTTCTGTCCACCGCACCCGTCCTCGCGGATGAATCGAACGAAATTGAAAACGGCGCCGCCACACCCGGCAACATGCCGCCGATCGGTCCGAGGGACAACCACGGCGCCAATTATCGGAATGTGCTTTACCTCGACGGCTCTGTCCGCGCGCACGAAACCGCAGACGCGGCCAATTCGATCTTCAACGCGCTGGTCCAGCCCAACCGACTTCAGAGCGTCGACTGAATATCGCCCCGGAGCCGTCGCTGGGGCTCGACGCCGCCCGTGTCGTGCCGTACAACGCGTGGAATGACGGCCAGCGGATGGGAATTGGTTTCGCGCATGGGGATTCTAGTCGGCATAATCGCTGCGGGCTGGTGGTCCCGCAGGCGCTTGATTGTGGGCGATGAGTCGACCCGACTGCTGAGCCGCTTCTGCACAGATATTTGTTTCCCCGCGCTGACGTTCACGCAAATGCTCCGCATCATCGGCGAATGGCCGGCAACGCTACAGGCAACGTTGATCGGCCTCGGCGTTTTCCTTCTGGCTTTGTCCATCGGGGCCGCCGGATGGCTGACCCGAGGCCTTCCCGCAGACGCACGCCGTACGGCCTGGCTCTCTGCAGCCATCCCGAACTGGATATTCCTCCCTTTGCCGATTGCGGGCTTGCTCCACGGGCCGGACGGCGTGGCCACTGTTCTCCTGGTGAATGTCAGCGCGCAAATCCTGCTGTGGACGGTCGGCGTCGCCATTCTCCGCGGCTTTCGCAAAACCGCGAGCTCCGGCGTCGCGGCGATCGCGAATCCCGGGCTGGTCGCCACAGTTCTCGGCGTGGCGGTGGCCGCGGGGATTCCAGAGAGCCGGGGCTGGTTCGATCAGCCGGGTCCTGCAGGCTCCGCCCTCCGGCTGCTGGCGGCGTTTGGCGGACTCACGATTCCGCTGTCGATGTGGGTCACGGGCGCCCAGCTCGGCGCGATCGCCGCGCCATGGCGAATGGACCCGCCACTGCGCCGCGTACTATGGGCGCGGCTCGTACTCATCCCCGCGATCACTACCGCCGCACTCGCCACGGCCAGCGCCTTCCACCCCCTCTCAACCGCCGTATTCCAGACGTCCGTCCTTATCGCCGCGATGCCGACGGCGATCTCCTGCGGGGTACTGGTCGAGCGGTACGGCGGCGATCGCGACCTCGCGGGTCGGGCGATTTTTGCATCGACCCTGCTTGGGCTCGCCAGCGTCCCGCTGCTGCTAGGTTTGACCCACGCATTATTCCGCTGATTGGCCCCGACCGCTCGCCGGAATCAAGTTGTCTGCCGGCGACTCGCAGAGTAGCGTTGCGATCATGAGCTTTCACGTTCCCGCCAGAGACAATTCCAAACTCAAGATGCTGCTGGAACGGATCAACGCCGACGTCGAGCTGAAGCAGCTCTGGAAATGCGCGAATGTCAACGCCGTCGATCGAAGCGGAATCAGCGATCATGGCGAAGTACACATTCGGATTGTCGCGAATGCGGCGTTGAAAATCCTACGGCTGCTCGTCGACGGCGGCATCGCGCCGAGCGTCGTTCGGAACCACGGCCTGACTCGAGACGATGCCGAGGTGATCGTCGTGCTGGCTGCATGCCTACACGACATCGGGATTTCCGTCCACCGCGATGACCACGAGAAATATTCGCTCTGGCTCGCATACCCGAAGGCGCGCGCGCTACTGGCCGGCATCTACGAGGAGCCCGCCCTCACGATCGTGACGCAGGAGACCCTGCACGCGATCATCGCGCACGACGCCGATCAGCGCTGCCTCACCATCGAGGCAGGCGTCGTCAAGGTCGCCGACACGACCGACATGACCGAGGGGCGCTCGCGTATCCCGTTCGAGGCAGGCCAGGTGAACATCCACTCCGTCTCGGCGCTCGCGATCAAGGACGTCAAAATCGACAAAGGCGAGTCACGACCCGTCCGCATTTCCGTCACGCTCTCCAATTCGGCCGGGATCTTTCAACTCGACAACCTCCTCAAGCACAAGCTGAAGAACTCCACGCTGGCGCACCTCGTCGAGGTGGTTGCGCAGATGGAGGAAGGCACCGCGGAGAAACGACTCTTCGAGGTGTACACGCTTTAGCGGACTGGAAGAATCGGTCAGCCTGCCTCGCATGGCTGAAAATGGAGGAGGCGGGACGGAGATCCCTCCGGCCCGCCTACCTGCACATCAGAGCCCGATTCCGCCCGTTCAGCGGGTCAGGAACAACCCATCGAATTGCCGCAATTGTAGCACTTGTAGCATGCGCCACTTCGGACGGTGATGGCCCCGCAGTTGTCGCAGGCGGGCGCGTCGCCCTGGAAGTGCTCGAACTGTTCGTCGAGCCGCTGGAGAGCGCCCGATCGGGACTCGCGTGTGGGCGTGGAGGCGGGAGCAGCAGCGGGCGCACTTGTGGTCTGCGGGACCGCCTGCGCCTGCCGAGGCTGACTGGTCGGCGGCAATTCGCCGTGGTGCGTATCGCCGGAATCAAGGGTCAGCGGGCGCGCCGCCGCCGGCTCCTTGTATCCGTCGAGGAAGGTCATGCCGAACCAGCGGAAGATGTAGTCGGGAATCGACTTCGCGATCGGAATGTCTGGGTTTTTCGTGAAGCCGCTCGGTTCGAAGCGGGTATGCGCAAATTTCTCGACGAGCGATTTCACCGGAACGCCGTATTGCAGGCACATGGAGATGGCCGTGCCAAAGGCGTCCATCAGGCCGCCGACCGTGCTGCCTTCCTTGGCCATGGTGATGAACAGTTCGCCGGGCGTCCCGTCGTCATACAGGCCGACGGTGAGGTACCCTTCGTGGCCGGCGATATCGAATTTGTGGGTGATGGAGCGGCGCGTGCTGGGCATGCGCCGGCGAAGTGGGCGAACCTTGGCTCCGTTCCCGCCCTGAGCCGTTTCGGCGGGGGCGGCCGCCCGGACCGCATCCGCTTTTTTCTCCTCCTTGCCGGTGCTGACCGGCTGGCTTCGTTTGCATCCGTCGCGATAGATGGCGAGGGCCTTAAGGCCGAGCCGCCACCCCTCAATATAGGTCTGCATGATTTCGTCAACCGTCGCCTCATTCGGCATGTTAACGGTCTTGGAGATCGCGCCGGACAGGAACGGCTGGACGGCTGCCATCATCTTGATGTGAGCCGGATAGGGAATGAATCGCTTGCCGTTCCGCGGCTTGAACGCGCAGTCAAATACCGGCAGATGCTCTTCCTTCAGCCCGGGCGCACCCTCGATCGTGTCGTTCTGATCGATATATTTGACGATGTCTTCGATGGTTTTCGCGTCATATCCCAGTTTGCGCAACGCCTGGCTGACCGTTCGGTTGACGATCTTGAGCATGCCGCCGCCGGCCAGCAGCTTGTATTTGACAAGGGCGATGTCCGGCTCGACGCCTGTCGTATCGCAGTCCATCATGAATCCGATGGTGCCCGTGGGCGCGAGAACAGTCACTTGCGCATTGCGGTAACCGAACTGGCGGCCGAGTTCGAGCGCCTCGTCGGCGCAGCGCTGCGCGGCCTCGCGCAGGTAGCCAGGGCAAGAGGGCCCGATTTTACGCGTCGCCTCGCGGTGCATCTCGATCACGCGCAACATCGGTTCTCGGTTGCGGGCGAAAGCTTCGAACGGACCCATTTTTTCCGCAAGCCGCGCGGATTGGGCATAGGCATGGCAGTGCATAATGGCCGTGATGGCCGCGGCCATTGCACGACCCTCCTCGCTGTCGTAGGGGAGGCCCTGCGACATCAGGAGGCTACCGAGGTTGGCGTAGCCGAGCCCGAGCGTCCGGTAAATGTGGCTATTCAGCGCGATATCGCGAGTCGGGTAACTGGCGTTGTCGACGATGATTTCCTGCGCAGTGATAAAGATTTCCACGGCGGCCTTGAAACGTTCGATATCGAACACGCCGGCCTCATTCATGAACTTCATCAGGTTCAGCGACGCGAGGTTGCACGCCGTGTCGTCGAGGAACATGTATTCGCTGCACGGGTTCGAGGAATTGATTGGCCCGTCGTTTTTGCATGTGTGCCAGAGTTGGATGGTGTCCTCGTACTGCACGCCGGGATCCCCGCAGATCCATGTGCCCTCGGCGATCGCCCGCATGAGTTCGCGCGCCTTGTATGTGGGGCCTGCCTTTGAGGGGTCGGTGACCCAGTGCGTCGTCCAGTCGCGATCCTCCAGAACGGCCTGCATAAACTCATCCGTCACGCGCACACTGAGGTTCTCATTCTGGAATGCGACGGTCGCATAGGCCTCACCGTTGAAGCTGCCATCGTAGCCGGCTTCAATGAGGGCCCATGCTTTCTTTTCTTCCTTCGCTTTCGCCTCGATAAATTCCTTGATGTCCGGGTGCCACACCTTAAGTGTGTTCATCTTGGCCGCGCGCCGGGTCTTGCCGCCGGACTTGATCACGCTGGCCACGGCGTCGTAGACGCGCAGAAATGAGAGCGGTCCGCTCGGTCGCCCACCGCCGGAGAGCTTCTCGCGCGTGGACCGGAGGGTCGACAGGTCCGTCCCGCTGCCCGAGCCGTACTTGAACAACATGGCCTCGGAGCGTGCGAGCTCCATGATGTCCTCCATTGTGTCCTCGACGCGCTGGATGAAACAGGCGGAGCATTGCGGATGCTCATATTGCGTGGGCGCCACCTCGACCTGGCCGGTCTTGCGGTTGTAGAAGAAATTGCCCGGCCCGCCATCTTTGCCGACTCCGTACTGCTGATAGAGCCCGCAGTTGAACCAGACAGGTGAATTGAACGCGCCGTACTGGTTGAGGCAAAGGAAGACGAGCTCGTCGTAAAAGATCTCCGCGTCTGCCTTTGTCGCGAAATACCCATCCCGCAAACCCCAGTCGGCGATCGTTCGCGCCACGCGGTGAATCAACTGGCGGACCGAGAATTCGCGTTCATTCGGCTTAGTGGGATCGCCGTAGAAATACTTGGATGCGACCACATTCGTCGCCAGCATCGACCAAGTGGCCGGGACCTCAACGTTGGGCTGCTCAAAAATGACCTTACCCTTGTCGTCCGTGATCGTCGCCTTTCGGCGCTCCCATTGGACCTGGTCAAATGGGCTGATCCCGGCTGTGCTGAACACGCGCCGCATCGTCAAACCCGCAGGGGATGCTTTACGGTGAGGGCCCTTTTTCCGGCCTGGCCTCCGAAATTCAGAGCCAGCTTCCGCGCGCTTCCGCTCGCTCACACTGCCCGCCGTTCGACTTTCCAGCATGTCTCGTGTTCCTCCTGATCAATCCTAGTCTTCGTTGTCCGTTGAGAGTGAAGTGGATGCGGTTTCCTATCTTTCAAGTACAACCACTATATATAGCGCACCTTCTAACAATATTCAAACAACTACCTCTAGGGATTGTGGAGCGCAATAAAAAAAAGACATCAATCCAATCAATTGTCGCCCAAGCGATTACAGCTCCGGTTTTCCGTTCTCTGTAAAATCGGCGCAGGCCCTTTTCCATTTCCTATAAATTTCATGTCGTTGAAATCCAAGCGCTTGCAAAATTTTTAGCGCCGCAGTTCGCTCTTTGAGGTTTTTCTTGCCGCCCCGATCAAAAAATTTTTCCGAGATGCTGGCTTTTCGCGAGCGGGAGGCAAAAACTTTCCGTGGTGATGAGGACGGGACGCTTGTGGATCGCTTTCGCGTTTGTTGCCGGCACGCTCTGCGGAGCCTTAGGCTACCGATGGCTTGGGCCGCTGGCTGTTCCTCAACATGCGAAGGAACGCGGCGATAACGAGCAGCCGGTCCCGAACCCCCCGGAGACGCCGCCGTCGGGGTCGACAGATGCAAACCAGACATTGGCGGTTGTGCCGATTCGAAATGCCATGCCCGCGGCGCAGCCGCTCTCGCCGAATGCGCGCGCGCCCGGCCGTGGTTCCGGGATGACCCCCGACAACTCGCTGGCAAGAGACCAGCTGACGCGAGATCTTGCGCTTGAACCGCCTTTTGCAGCGGAGTCGGAATGGCCCGAAAGGTCTCCGCGCCTATCGGACGAGTCGGCGCGCGAAGCGTGGTGGGCAAGGCGGACGGCTGAACGGCTACGGAACGCTGAGCGGATGCGGTCGAATCTCGTGGAACGGGCGCGACTGGACCCGTGGCAAACCACGCGATTTGACGTCCTCGTGGCGGCGATGAACCTTCGGCTGCGCCGACATGCGGAAGAGTTGCGCGCCGCGCTCGAGAGGGGAGAGCTGAACCCGCACGAGGCGCGCGCGCGGGCCATGAAGGAGATCGGCTCAGCGGTGGCGCTTACATACGATGAGTTGGACCGAAACATGCCGCCCGGCTGGCGAGCGGCAACGACGAACGACCCGATAGATTTGTGGAGCTTTGTGGAGCCCGATGTCTGGCGCGAGCTTCGCGCCCTGCGGGGCCGATCGGGACGCGGCGGCACGGATCCGACCCGTGGTGGACGCGAGGCTACCAGCGCTTCCGGTCGGTGAGGAAGAGCTGGTCGAGGTTGCCGAGCGGGAAACCCTGAGTCAGCGGGAAATCCGAAGGAATCCGGCCCTCTAGGAGGGGAAACCATGAGCGGTACGGACCGGCCAACAGGGTGCGGACATACTCGCGGTCGCGTGTCAGCGTGGTGAAATAGAGGCCGCTGACGCGCCGCATATAATCGTGAATTTCATAAAATTCATCGATGGATGACGGCAGCAGAAGCGAGTTGCGGTTGCCGTACCATGCCGTCGCCCAGGGCATGTCCGTGCACATCAGTTCGTCCTGCGTGAGCATGTTGCTGACGTGGATGATGTAGGGGGGGTAATACGGCGGATAGGGGGCCCCTGCGCGCGGCGGCAACAGACGGAAGACCATCGGCAGCGCAGCCAAGGCCACAAACATGGTGATCACACTCATTCGGAGAATCGGGATTCGCAGTTGCAATCGGTCGAGAAGGATGAAGAAGAACGCCACGCAGTAAAGGACCACGAAGGGGAAGAACAGGTGCAGTAGGCGGTAGGTGGGTTGTCCGTATAGGGCGGCGACCGGCAGAAGCAAAAAGATGCCGGCGGCGATGCACCAGCGGAAGCGGCGAACCGGCTCGCGGGCGAAGGAATAAAAATAAGTTGTGAAGAAGATGCCGGACATTACACCGTCGCCGAGCAGCCGGAGGTGCTGGTTGTACAAGTCAGCGAGTCCGAGCATCAGTTTTGGGCGCAGCGCGGCGATGACATTTGCGACCTTGATGTCCTGGGCGAGCGTTCGCTCGAACAGATTGTCCGCTATCGGGTCCACGCCATTGAGCGCCAGCCACGGGGCCAGTCCCAGGATTCCCCCGCTCACCTGTAGGTTACGGTAAAGCCACGGCGCTGCCACCATGGCAAAGGCGATGGCAAAGGCGAGCGCGACGCGAAGGCCGATCGGCCGGGCCGCCCAGTAGAGGCAAAGCAGAACGGCAGGGGCCACCGCAGCCGTTCCATATCGCGTGAGGAACGCCAGCCCGCACAACAGGCCAGCCGCGAAGGCGCCCAGGACCGCGGCCATCGGCCGTCCTGCCGCCTGATAGCGGGAGCTCGTCCACAGCGCAACCAGCCAGGCCGCCGCCATGAAAAAGGTCGCGGCGGGCACCGCGGTTCCGCGAATGCTCAGCCCCCAGACGGAATCGCTCAGATAATAGACGGTCAGCGAGAGCAGGGCAACACGCTGATCGAACAAGTGTCTGGCGATTAGAAACAACACCACACCGGTCAGCAGGCTGAAGAGATGGCCGAGCGGCACGACCACCCACTGCTCGGGCGGGAAGACGCGAGCAGGACGTGACTGCGTGAAGGCGTTTTCGAAGAGCTTGAAGCCGGCGGCCAGCAATGCGGGGTAGAGGGGCGGGTGGACGATGTCCGGATGCTCGCGCAACTGCGGGTCACCCGCCGGCGATTTTTCAATGAGGTACCACATGCTGGCCGGGCGGATGTTCTGGGTGACGTAGCGACCTTTGAACAGCAGGTTCCGCCCGAGCTGGGCGAGGTCCATGGCCTCGGCGTCTCGAAGGCCCCGGAACTGCGTGGCGGTGTAGAGGACGACGATCGAGAACAGGATCAGGACATACAACAGAAATTTGATCAGACGGAGTCCAACGCCAACGTCGACGTTGTAAACGATATCCTGGATCGTCGCTTCAAATGGACGGGCCATAGAGAAATGCGCACTATAGTACCCCGCGTACGGGCGTGACAATGTTCAACGGCAAAAATGTTGCGGCGGTCGGCAGACAAGCGGGCCACATTAATCGGGAGCCGATGCGCTCTGCGGATTTTCGGTTTCTGATAGGCGGAGTCCGTATTCGTTGAGTTTCCGATGCAGGGTTCGGCGGCTGATCCCAAGTTCCTGTGCCGCCCGGGTCACATTGCCATCGTGAAGTTTCAGCGCGCGCTGGATCAGCAGCTTTTCATTCTCAACGAGGGATAACGTCCCGCCGCGGGGCGCGGCGTCCGCTTCCCCCCGGATGTGGGGAGGCACATCCCGCAAAGTGAGCCGGTCGCCGCGCGCCAGCACGACCATCCGCTCGATGACGTTGCGGAGTTCCCGCACGTTGCCGGGCCAGGAATAAGACTGCAGCGCTGCGAGGGCTTCGGGGGTAATGCCGGCGACCGGCTTGGCATTTTCCTTCGCGAACACCTGTATGAAATGATTCACCAGCAGCGGCAGGTCGCCCGTCCGTTCGCGAAGCGGAGGCAGCCGGATCGAAACGACGTCGAGACGGAAGAACAGGTCCTCGCGGAACTTTCCCTCCTCGACGAGCTTCTTCAAATCGCGGTTCGTCGCCGCAATGAGTCGGACGTCGACATCGATCGGCTCCGTGCCGCCCACGCGTTCGAAGCGGCGTTCTTCGAGAACTCGGAGGATCTTCACCTGGATGGCCGCATCGATTTCACCGATTTCGTCGAGGAAGAGCGTGCCGCCATCCGCCAGCTCGAACCGTCCGCGCCGTCGCTCAGTGGCGCCGGTGAAGGCGCCCTTCTCGTGGCCGAACAATTCGCTCTCCAGGAGGGTCGACGTGAGCGCAGCGCAGTGCACGGCGACGAAGGGCCCTTTGTTGCGGGGGCTGAGCTGGTGAAGGGCATGGGCAACCAGCTCCTTGCCCGTTCCGCTCTCGCCAAGCAAAAGCACCGTCGCACGCGACGGCGCCACTTGCTTAACCGTGTCCAACACCTCTTGCATTTCGGGCGACTGGCCGATGATGTGCTGCAGGCCATACCGGGCGTCCAACTGCTCGCGAAGCGCCCGGTTTTCCGCCTCGAGGTCGCGCGCCGCCAGCGCGCGCTTCAGCACGATCTCCAGGCGGTCGAGATTGATCGGCTTGGTGAGGAAGTCGTAGGCGCCGCGCCGCATGGCCTCGACGGCGAGCTCGATGCTTCCGTAGGCCGTCAACATGATGCACACCGGCTGCGGCGATCGCGCCATTGCGCGCTGCAGCAGGGTCAGGCCATCGATCCCCGGCATGCGGACATCGCTGATCATCACATCGACCGGATTTTCCGCCAGCAGGGCGAGGGCTCGGGCGCCGCTTTCAGCAAGGAGCACATCATACGTCTTCTGGAGCGCGCGAGCGAGCCCCTCGCGGGAGTTTTTTTCATCGTCGACAATCAGTACCACGGGCTTTTTCATGGAGCGTCTCCCGACGCGGCTGCGCTGTTGGCGGTATCCGGTTCTCGTGCCCGAAGCAGGCGGATGCGGCGCTCGTCGCGGGGCAGAAACACGGTGAAGGTGGTCCCGCTGTTCGGATCGCTGTGGACCTCGATTTCGCCGCCGTGATCGCGCACGACGCGCTGAACAATCATCAGGCCCAATCCGCTTCCTTCAGGTTTGGTGGTGAAATACGGCTCGAAGATCGAGCCGAGGTCCGACGCCGGTATGCCAGGCCCGCTGTCCTTGAACGAGACCCAGACGAACCGGTCGTCGCTGGAGAGCGTGATGCGCAGCACGCCGCCATGCTGCATCGCTTGGATCGCGTTTCGGATGATGTTGAAAAAAACCTGTTTTATCTGACCGCGGTCCACCAGCGCAAAGGGGGGCTCGCCCGAGACCTCCACTTCGACAATCACATCGCGGTCGGCGATCTCATGCCGCAAAAAATCCAGTGTCTCATCCAGCAGTTCGCGCAGCGACGCGCGTTCAAAGGCGGGGCGGCTGGGCCGCAGAGCCTTCAGGAACTGCGTGATGATCTGGTCCAACCGCTCCACCTCGCGCCGTGAGATGTCCAGCAATTCCTGGAGCGGCCGGCGCGACTCCTCGGGCAGGGCGGCCAGCTCGCGATCGAGCAGTTGGAGGTGGATCATCAGTGAGTTGAGCGGGTTACCGATTTCATGAGCGACGCCGGCAGCAAGGAGCATGATCGCCTGCAGCCGTTCGGACTCGATCGTCCGGGTTTCACTTTCCCGGTCCCGGGTGACATCGCGGAGCATCAGGACCGCGCCCCTTTCACGCTCGTTCACTGCGCGCAAGGGCACGATGTAAAAATCGAGGAATCGCCGCTCGGGGTAGCTGATCTCAATTTCCCGACTGACCACACGCGACCATTCATCCGCGTCGAGGTCGAGAACCCGGTCCCATTCGACTTCGCGGAAATATCGTTTGATCGGCTGGTTGGCGGCCTGTTCGGCAGAGAAACCCAGCAGTTTTTCCGCGGCGCGGTTTGCGTAAGTGATCCGCCCTTCGCCATCCAATACAATAATTCCTTCCTGGATGGCATGAAAAATGGTCTCCAGCAATCCCTTTTCCTGGGCAAGGCGGAGGAACTGCGTCTGAAGGCTACCGGCGTCCAACCGGTCCAAACGCTCGATCAATTTTTCGAGGAATCCGCTCTTCATTACTGCGCCCAGCGTGACAGATTGTCGCAGGCGAGTACAGCTCGATCCGGACTTGTGTGTGAACGTTTAGCTCTCACGCCCCCTGAAGATCAATCGGAGCCATTCAGTCTGTCGATGGAAGTCGACGACCGGGTGCGAAGAGGTCGATGACAACACAGGTTGTCCGCGATGCCGCGAATAATCGTATCTTGCGAACGAGACCAGCCAGTTCGGCGTCGGACCGACTTCCTCGACGCCTGAGAAGGGAATGAGCGCTCCGATCCGCCAGCGACGAGATCGCGGATCCGCCCACACCCTGGAGTCAAACCGAAGCTCGCGCACTAACCAGTCCGGAGGGATGATGCCCTGGCGGCGAACCTGGGCGAATTTCTCTGCGGATGGAATCCGAAGTTGCATCCGCTGATTGGCAGGCGAAACGTGAAATTCATAGTAAGCGTCTTGGTTGGAGGGCCGGATAAATATTTCAAAAACATCCGTTGAGTGGAAAATCATGGCATTAAAACGGTTTTCGCGAATAACGAGGTCGTCGTCCTCAAGATCCGCCCAAACCAGCAGACCTGATAGACACCAGGCTAACCGTACTTTCCCGGGTCTCCAGTCCGCCTCAGGCTCCGATCGCCAAGCCTGAATCAGCGCAAGCGGTTCGGCTCGCCGAATGGTTCCTGCGTCCATCCATGCCGTCAGCGGATAGTCGTTCCCCTCGAAGAATTCACATTCAATCTGGCGGAATTCAGACATGCTTAATCAGTTCGAACCGCAAGGGAAAGACCCTCTCGAGTCGGGGTCAAAGACTTGGCTGCCGTACCCCAAGGGTGCCAGACCCGAGTTTGACTCGCGTCTCCCTCGTTTAGCATAGGTTAAGCGTTAAGTCATGGTGGGCGGTTTGAAAATCCGCCCGGCCAACCTTGATGGAACCTTTCACACGAGTTTGGGTCTTTTTCTGCGTCGGATACGCTCTACTCGTTTTCCTCACTCTTCACAACTGCGGGGTTGGCCTGTCGCCCGATTCCGCAAACTACATCGCCGCTGCGCGCCACCTAAATATGGGCGATGGATGCAGGTCCTACGACGGGCTGCCCCTGACGGTTCAGCCCCCGCTCTATCCGCTGTTGCTGGCCCTGCCGCAGATGATTGCCGGGATCGATCCCCTGAATGCTCTACCCTTTCTCAATGCGGTATTGGCAGCCGGGATTCTCGCGCTGACAGCTTACCTTGCGCGGCCGTGTGTCTCGAATTCAGTTTGGGGGCTTTTGACCATTTTGGCGGTCGCGGCCAATCCGGCTTTCTGGAGATTTGTCTCATGGCGTGGAGCGAACTTCTGTTCATCCTGTTTTTGCTGCTGACCGTCACCTTTCATCAGCGACTGATCAGCTCGGGAAGAACCTTGGGCACGGGTGCCTTCCTCGCACTGAGCGGCGCTACGGCCGCCGCTTGCCTGACCCGCTACATTGGCCTTTTCCTGATTCCGCTCGGAGCCGTCTACCTACTGCTGTTCGAACCGGGGACATTCTTAAGACGGTTGCGTCGCGCCGCGATCTTTTCTGTCCTCTCGGCCGGACCCCTCGCCGCGTGGGTCGTTCGAAATCTCTTTGCCGACGGCACCCTATTCGGACCGCGGGGATCACCCATCGCATCTGTATCCATGCATGTTCGCCACCTCCTCGAAACCTTGATCCACTGGTACATCCCGGAGCCGTTGGGCCTGGCTTCGTTTTTCCTCAATCTCGCGATGCGCCACACCATGACCCTCGCAGGCCTCGGCGTCGCATTGGCCGCTATCGCCCTTGGTTGGTTGTTTCGCAATCGATGGCGAAGTCCATCCACCCCATTTGCCATTGTCGTCGCCGCGACATCCTACACCGCGTTTCTGCTTCTCAGTGCGAGCCTTTCCGGGTTTGACCCGCTCGGGGATCGTCTGCTGTCACCCGTGGCTCCACCCGCGGCTGTCTTGTTGGGTTTTGCGGGCTCCTCCATCCTGTCGAATACCCGACCTGGCCGGAAAGCTCATCTGTTGAATGTCATCGCGGCTTTTCTTGTGGCCGGATGGCTGTTTTTCCCGACGAAAGTCAAGATCGATTGGATTATCCACAACAGCGAAGAGTGGCTCGAATACAATCACCCCGCCTGGCGAACCAGTGAACTGGCGTTGTTTCTGCGCGATTCGCCTTCATTCCGGGCAACTGACATGCCGCTCTATTCAAACGGCCCAGATGCTCTTTACCTGATTATCGGACGGCTCTCATTGTCCAGCCCCCAGAAGACGCACGTCTATTCAAATGACCTGCTACGAAAGCTCGAAGACCTTCAAGGCCGCTGGCCCGAACGTTCGCCCGCCTTGCTCGCGTGGTTCGACCGCTTGCCAAGGCCATTCCTGTATTTTCCAAACGAGCTGGCCTCCGCCGCCAAGCTCCAGCTCGTCAAGCGTTTTTCGGATGGAGCGCTTTACCATATAGAGAGACTCGGGGATGGAGTCGGCCCTGCGTCGGAGGCATTGTAAGGGGCCGCGATCAGTCCTGTGGCGGCGGGCCGATTTCCGGAACTCGGCCCGCCGGAACACGATTGAGAAGCCCAACTTTTCTCATTTCTCTTTACGGGTCGGTGGGGTAATATGATGACAGGGTGTTTTATGGGCAGAGGGCGCCTTCGAGAAATGTTTCAGATGGGGATTGCCACGGTGGGCCGCCGAGGGTTGCTGGCGGGGGTGGCTGGTGTTTTTCTTTTCGCCACCACATCCTTTGCTCCGCCCGTTTCGCTCGATGCCTATGTGCTCAACCCGATTTACGGGTGCGACGGCGTGACACCCCTAGCGGATGGATCGTGGGTCATGATCATCGGGAGCGGAGACAATGTCATCAACCCCATGCAAACGTGGGGACCGGGATATTTCATCGCGGATTCCGTAACCGGGGACGACATCATTCTCGCCATCGTTCCGATCGACAGTTTGTTCGGCTCCGGCACCTTTGGCGTCACGATTACATACGATTCCAGTCTCGTGAATTATGTCTACATCCGTTATTTTGACACAACAAACTGGCCCATTGGGGGTACAGTATGTTGGGGAACATCGAAAATTTTTGCGCCGACGGTGTATTTGGGTGTTGCAGAGGTCCGATTTGATCCAGATGGCTCGTTATACTCGACGAATGTGAACAACTTCGTTGCCATACCTGAACCCAGCACCGCGAATCTGCTGGTCCTTGTAGGCGGAATGATCCTAGCCATCCGAGCCAGCACGAAGCGTCAAACGGGGGTGAGTTCGTGAGTCGAGGGCTGACCATGAAATCGAAGATTGGATGGATCACATTGGTGGCGGTATTGGGGTGGACGGCTCCACTGCGGGCGTTGCAGGTACCTCTCAATTTTGCAATCACAAACCAAGTTTTTGATGAATTCGGCAATATCGTGCCGGGCACATCCGCCGCCGCGCCAGATTTCGGCATTCCGTATGTTGAGGGGGCAATCGTCCAGATCCTAGGTGCCTCCGCGGGTGTCTTTCCTCCAGGCACCAATGGCACCCCTCACCCGGACAATCCGGTGATCAAAACCTTCCGCATCGGGCAGGGCGCCTCTCCGGAAGAGGCCCAACCAGGGACTTGCAGCGGTAGCATTGATACGTTGGACCGATCCGTTTCGCCCCCCACAAACGTGTTCATCATGGCTCGCGTCTTCAATAAGCCATCTCTTGATGAAGCATCGTTTTATGCCGATTCCCAATTGTTCCAAGTACCTTTTTACGGGGCTCCATCGTATCAGGTCTTCTTTGCAGAGGTCGGAGCAACAACCAACCAACTTGACCCTACCGATCACGACGGCGACGGTCTGACTCGGTCTTGGGAAAAAAGTTACGGAACCGACCCCGACAATCCCGACACTGACGGAGATGCCATGATTGACGGCCACGAAATTCGTGCCGGTACCAATCCCCTCGATGTTGAGTCCCTCCTGATCATGGTTCAGATCGAGCCGCTCGCGGGCGACGATCTCCTGCTGACCTGGGATGCTGTGCCCGGCAAACAATATCAACTTCAGTACGTAGAAGCCCTTACTAACGGAGCAGAGTTTGTCAACCTCAACGACCCTGTCATGGCCATTTCCGACACGGCTTCAACGGTCGTCACCAATGGCACGCTCAACCCGAACGCAGTGTACCGCGTGAAGTTGGTCGAGTAGCAATTTGGCAGTCTACGTAGTTGCTCTTTCGCGGTTTCTCCCCGCAGATTGATCGAACGCCCTGAATCTTTTGGGGCCACGTCCCCGATTGTGTCTCGCAGCCCTCAGCTTGCGGACACACTCTCCGACCGCCACAATGTCGACATGAAACCGAATCCGGCCATTTTGCTTGGCATCTGCGGCGGCATCGCTGCCTATAAGGCGATCGAGGTCGCCAGCCGTTTCAGGAAGCAGGGCTGTTCAGTGCACGTGGCCATGACGGACGCGGCTCGCGCGTTTGTCGCGCCGCTCACTTTTTCAGCAATCACCGCAAACCCGGTGCTGGACCGCATTCTGCCGGATGGCGCTGCGGCGGGCGAATCGGCCTATCCGCACCTGTTTCCCGCAAGCCGGGCGGATGTCTTTGTCGTCCTGCCCGCCACTGCTAATACCATCGCCAAGCTAGCCCTTGGCATCGGCGACAATTGCGTGACCACCAGCGCTCTCTCGCTCCCTCCCTCATGCCTGCGCGTTTTCTGTCCGGCCATGAACGTCGAAATGTGGCGAAACCCTGTCGTTCAGGCGAACGTGCGCCGGCTCGAAGAATCGGGCTGGATCCGGATCGGACCTGAATCGGGCGCCCTCGCCTGCGGCATGGAAGGCGAGGGGCGGTTGGCAGATCCATCGAAGATCGTAGAGGTCGTCTGGCAACGGCTTCGGGCGCCCCGGCCGCTTTCCGGCAAGCGTGTTCTGATCCTGTCCGGCCCAACTCGCGAACATCTGGACCCCGTTCGCTTCCTCAGCAACGCCAGCTCCGGCAAAATGGGCCGAGCGCTCGCTTTGGCGGCCGCAGATGCAGGTGCGGAGGTCGAGTTCATCACCGGACCCGTCCCGCCGGAAAACCTCCCTCAGGGCCCCAGCATTCACTTGACTCACATTATCAGCGCAGCAGAGTTGATCGAAGCCGCAAAATCTCGCTTCGCCGTCGCCAACCTCATTCTCCACGCGGCAGCCGTCGCGGACTTCCGCCCGGCCGGTGGCGCGAACCCGATCAAACTCCCCAAAAGCGAATCCACTATGAATCTGCCGCTCGAACCCGTGCCCGACGTGGCCGCCACGCTCAACGCCGAAAAGCAACCGGGTCAAATTTCCATCGGTTTCGCGCTCCAAACCCATGATGGCCTGAACCAGGCCGCCAACAAACTTGTCCAGAAGCGGTTCGACGCCATCCTCCTCAACTCCCCGGAAGCACTCGGCAGCGATTCCGCCACCTACACATGGATCCAGAGCGGTCAACCACCGGAAGACTGGGGCCCATTGAGCAAAATCGACTGCGCCCGACGAATCATCGACCGCGCTGTCTCACTGCTCGGCTGACTGATTGAGCAGCGACTCGCATGTCGATCGATTGGGGTTCATGCGCTGAATGGTCCAGATTAGCCATAGCGCGAACGCACTAGGCCAGCTCGATGGCAACGAAATCGGTGAATTTGTTCGCACAACCTCCTTGGGTAATTATCAGCGACTCGATTGTAGACGAGCCATCAGCTTGTAATTTTCCGTCATCTCATATGTTCAGTTCGCGCCAGCCTTGGAGTAATGGAGATTCATGCCCTCCAGCCAATCACGTCGATTCAAGCGTATTACGACGTTTGACGCCATAACCGGTGCCTTCGGCTCCTCGAATTCCGACACCTCACCCGCCGATCCGCCTAAAGGCGAATTCATACCCCTTGGCAGAGCGTTGGACGCTCCCACGCGACCTTACAGGGTCATCTTGATCCATCGCCGTTTAGTTCAACCCCGCCATCCTGCTTACTCGGCTGGTTGAAGACTAACGCGACTGTGTGCTAAAATAGCCCGCGTGAAACGAGTCGCCCTCAGCCTGCTGTCCGTCGTGGTGTTGACCGTCGGAGGCTGCGCGACCCCAGAGGCCCGCATTCGGGCCAATCCCGAAGCGTTCCAGGCGCTGCCTCCCGAAATTCGGGAAAACGTACGCCAAGGCAAAATTGACCTCGGATACCCCAAGGAAGCTGTCCGCATCGCTTTGGGTCCTCCGGACCGTCAATACCGACGGCGAACCGCCGACGGAGAGTCCGAAGTGTGGTCCTATATCGCCGTTCGCAGCTTTTATGAACGGCAGCGGGCGGATGCTCGCGTACGCGTCTATGATCCCGACGGACGACGCCGAGTGGTCAATGACTGGGTCTGGGTCGACGTGGAGCGGCGCCAAGAATACGACCGTATGCGCGTTGAATTTCGGGACGATCGCGTCACCGCCATCGAGACCGTCGATCGTTGACGGTCCCGCCCCGCGCCGTGCCGAGTGAAAATTTTCCATGTCATGGAAAAAATTTTTTTCGAATTTCCATGCCATGGAAATTCTGCCGCGAACAATTCGGCTCGTCGCAAAGTTGCCCGCCTCAGACGGCGCGAAGCAGCCGCATCAGACAGGCACGCCCTCTTCTGCTAGGTAGCGCTCCGCGAGCTCAACCGTCCGGATGGTGAACCCCTCTCCAAGGGCACGCGGATATGGCGACTCCTGGTGCGACCCCACCCAGGCCACCAGCAGCAGTCGGCGGGCAAGGATAAAGGAGGGGATCATTTCCTCGTCGGAGGTCGGCAGGTGCCGCACGTCGCGATAGCCGCGGAGCCACGCTTCAATGAGAGCCGGCACCTGCGGCTGGTCTTCGATGAAGCTTAGTGCCGCGGCAAGGTCGTACATGTACCAACTGAAGCCGCAGTCGTCGAAGTCGATTACCTGGACACGGTCGCCGTCGAGCAGCAGATTGGCGAGGCGCAGGTCTGCATGGATGAGCCCAAAGCGCTCGGGATTCTTGCCATAGGCGCCGATCCGTTCCCGCAGTCGCGCGGCGAGTTTTTCGAGCACGCGCGCCCTTCGACCGGTGACGCCGACCCCGTCCTCCCACCGGCCCCACAGCGGCTTGGGTCCAAAAAACATGGAGTCCAGATCCCATGTATGGCGGACTAGATTGCGGCCCGGCGTCCAGTTTCGCGCATGCTCGTGGAGATGAGCGGTGATTCGGCCGAGCTGCTCGAACGAGCGGACGTCCGACGGGTCCGGCTCTCGACCGGGGAGGAACTGAAACATGACGACATTTCTCGGCTCGGGGACTGAGGGGTGTTCAAAGGTTTGGACGATCTCGCCGTTGCGGCCGCGGATTGGAAGCGCTGTAGAAATGTTCGGATGTGCGCTGAGCGCGCAGATCCATTCAATTTCAGATTTGATTGCCTCCTTCGAGTGGTACCCGGGGCGATGCACGCGCAAGATACTGCGGTAGCGCGAGGCTGGCGCCTCCACGAGGAATGTGGCGTTTTCTGAAAGGTTTAGCAGCCGCACGCCGGCACCCGGCGGCAAGTCATAGAGCGACAGCGCCGCTGAGGCGAAAGCGGCTAACCGTTCTTCAAGGGTCTCTGGACTGTCAGATCGATTGGGATCTAAAATCATTTTATCACCTCCTTCCGCGCGTCGCGGATGCCAAGTTCAAGGCGGTTCAAAATGTCATCGCACAGGTCGCGGTCACACAGAAGACCGGGCTTGAATTGGAGCACCCTCGGGTCGAGCGCACTGAAAATGGCCCAGACACCGTGCCGATAGAGGTGCTTCATGACGGGCATCGCGCCCTGAGGGTGCACACCGAATTCGAGACCCATCACCAATCCACACTGGCGAATACCGGTGAAGAAATCCGCGTTGTCGGCACGGATGCGGTCGAGCCCCGCGCGCAGATATTCCGCTACAAAGCGAGCGTTTTCCCGTACGGCAGGACGGGTGATGATTTCGATCACCTTCATCGCGACGACGCACCCCAATTCGGCGCCGCCATAGGTGGCGATGTGGGCGAAGCCGCCGTCCTCATTCATCCACCCCGCCGCGGCGGGAATCATCACCGTGGCGGTGATCGGATAAATTCCACCGCTTAAGCCCTTGGCGGTCACAAGGATGTCCGGCACGACGCCAAACGTGTCAACGCCCCACATGTTGCCAGTGCGCATGAGGCCGGTCTGGACCTCGTCGGCGATGTAGAGGGCGCCGTATTTCGTGCACAGCTCGCGAACGCCCGGGAGATAGCCGGGAGCCGGCATCGGGAAACCATAGGTGGCGGGGATTGTTTCGAGGATCACGCACGCGACATCGCCCGGAGCGAGAGCGGCCTCCATCGCATCGAGGTCGTTGTAGGGGACGTGGATGAATTCATCCGGACGCTGCATCAGAAATGGCGCGGCATACTTCGCGTCGGCCGTGCCGACGGCCAGCCCAGTGTGGCCGTGGTAAGCCTTGATGACGGAGACGACCTTTTTCCGCTTGGTCGCGTAGCGGGCGCACTTGATCGCCACATCGATGGCCTCGCCGCCGCTGCTGCCGAGGACGGAATATTGCAGGGGCTCGGGCGTGATTTCCGCCAGGCGCCTGCACAGGATCGACCGCATGATGGCGGGGAAATGGTGGTTGCCGATGTCGAAGTCTTTCGTGCCCTCGATGAGAGCCTGGATTACCTCCGGATTGCGGTGGCCGACGTTGTATGTGCCGCCGTTGAGGTGGCAGTCGATTAGACGGTGGCCGGTGAGGTCGTAAATGTAATACATCTCGCGACGGCCGATGACGAGGGGCACGCCCGCCTCCTGCCAGAAGCGGGTCTTGCCGGGATTCCAGTACCGGATTGCGTCGTCGAGGATGGCTGATTTGTCGAAATTCATGATTCGCCCTTCGCACAGGCCTCGAGCACCTCATCGGCGGTGAGGACCTGGCAGTAGATGTTGTTGATAATTTCGAGTTCTTTCTGGTGCAGCTCGTCGGTGCCGGCGGCGCAGCCGTCGTCAACCACGATCACGTCGAAACTCTCGTCGGCAAGGCTGCGGACGGTTGAGGAAACGCACTGGTCGGTGAAGATGCCGGTGACGACAACGTGCCGGATTCCGAGGTTGAAAAGCAGCAGGCGCAGATTTGTTCCCGTGACGGCGCTGTCGGTGGTTTTGCAGAGGACAATCTCGTCGGGAGCCGGAGCAAGTTCGGGAATGATTTGCGATTCTGGCGAGCGGTGCGGAAGGAGCAGGTTGTTGAAGCCAGGACGGCGCTGGCTGAGGGACCGGTCAGCACCGTCCGGCGTTAGGCAAGCGATTCTCGCGTACAACACGCGTCGACCACTCGCACGGAAGGCGTCGATCAAACGCTGGATAGTAGGGATCACGATGCCGCGCATTCGCCGGTAAAACGGCAGCCACCGCTCATACTCGGCGAGCTGTTCGGGCGTACGAATCGCATGGGGGTCGTCCTGCAGATAAGTGTTTTGGACGTCGATCACCAGCAGGCACGTATCGGCGCGCGGCAGGACGATGTCGGGCGCCTGCGACGGCGTGGGGTAGTAGAACGAGCGATATGCGTCGCGCCAGCCCATTGAGCCTATCAGGCAGACTCCAGCGCCTGCAGCGATTCCGGCAGCACTTGACCGCCGTCCACCACGAGTGCCTGGCCGTTGATGTACGCGGCCTCATCCGAGGCAAAAAAGGCCGCCGCATATCCGATTTCCTCGACGCGGCCCAGCCGCTTGAGCGGAATCGATGCCGTCATAGCGCTCAAATATTCCGGACCGATGTTTTGGAGACCCTCCGTGAGGATGTTGCCCGGCAGAACGGCATTGACCGTAATGCCGTATTTCGCCAGCTCGATGGCCGCCGTGCGCATGAAACCAAGCATTCCGGACTTTGTGGCGCCGTAGTGGCTCCAGCCTGGATAGCCCGTGATCGGGCCGGTGATCGAGGAGGTCAGGATGACGCGGCCCGACGGGCTCTTTTTGAGCCAGGGCAGACACGCTTTGACGCTGAAGAACATCCCCTTGAGATTTACGTCGAAGACGGAGTCCCAGTCCGCCTCCGTCATGTCATCCAGCTTGCATGCGGGAAAAACGCCGGCGTTCGCACACAGAATGTCAATCCCGCCATATTGTGCGGCGATCTCCGTGGCAGCCATTTCCAGATCGTCCTGTTTCGTGACATCGGCCCGGACGAATATCGCCCGCCCGCCCGCGGCGCAAATTTCCTCGGCAACGGCTGTGCCTTCAGCGACGGATCGGCCGATAAGGCCGACGTTGGCCCCTTTCGAAGCCAGAACTCGAGCGATGCCCTTGCCAATGCCGCGAGTGGCGCCCGTAACAACCGCGGTCCGACCCTTCAACGAACTCATGGCTTCACTCCTTTTCCTTCATGAATCCCGACTAAACCGCTGCTGCGAGCCGCCGTGCGGCAAAGCGACGCCGGATCCCGAGTACCGCAGCGCCCGCCAGCACGACAACGATCGCAGCCGCCACGGACAGCGTCCCCACCGCCGGAATGATCGGCTGGTATCCGCTTGTCATTCGCGCATACAACCATTCAGGCAGGGAGCTGTCGGCACCCGTCGTGAACAGCGAGAGCGCAAAATTGCCCCAGGACAACAGGATCGAAAAACAGGCGGCGGATACGATTCCCGGCGCCATCAGTGGAATGGTGATCCATCGGAGAATTTGCCAGCGCGATGCGCCCATGTCGCGCGCAGCTTCCTCGAGGGATGGATCCAGGCCGTAGGCGCGAATTGACATGATTAGCGTGGCGATCGGCGCGATCCAAACGGTGTGCGCAATCACTGCCGTCCACCACGAGGGTTTTACACCCAGGAAGTTGAACCACATCAGAAGGGCCAACCCGAGCACCGACTGCGGGAAAAATAGCGGGAGCAACACCAGACGCTGAAAGGTGCGGCGACCGCGCCATGCGTATCGCGCATAAGCCAACGAGGCGAAAAACCCGATGAGTAGGCTTAGTATCGTTGTCAGTGCGGCGATTCGAAGGCTGACGCCCACAAACTGAGCCACCTGAGCGGAGGAGGCGGCCTCTACATACCATCTCGTCGTCACGTCCGCCCACGGATAGGGAAAGGAAAAGTACCGCTTTTTGGAAAACGAGGCGGCGGCGAGGCAGAAGATCGGGAAATAGAAAACCAGCAGCACCAGGCCGGCGTAAACCGAGAGACCCACCCTCTGAGCGCGAGTGATGATCATGGCTCCGCCTCCAGCCTGCGACCCAGAAAGCGCTCAAAATCAATTTTCCGCAGAAGCGCAAAGACCAGAACTGCCGTGATGCCGATAAGCATCGTCGCAAGCGCCGAACCCAGCGGCCAGTTTTGACCGAAGGTAAACGCCGTCTCGATTTCCGCCGCGATGGTCACCACTTTCTGGCCTCCAAGAATTTTCGCCTCGGCAATAGCGCCGAGAGACAGAACGAAAACCAGCACACTGCCAATGACGATGCCGGGCATCGAGAGCGGCACGTCAATCATCCGGAATACCTGCCAGCGACTGGCGCCCAGGTCGAACGCCGCCTCTCGCACCTGTTCCGGCACCATCTGCAAGCCCAGCGCAAGAGGAAACAACATGAACGGCAGATAGACATAGACCATGCCGAAAATGATCACCGGGACGTTGTAGAGCCACGATTCGACCTCGAGGCCCAACTGGCGCGAGATACCGGCGAGCACGCCGCCCTTCATCAGCCCGATCACCCAGCCAAATAGGCGGATGTTCTCGGAGACAAATAAGGATGACGCAATCGCATAGGTAACCAACGCAGCGCCGCTCCGAAAAACTTTTGCCAGCGCAAACGCGAGGGGGTAGCAGACGACGAGGAGGATACCGACTGTCGCAAGCGCCAGCGCTACGGATTTGGAGAGCGACAATAGGTAGCCCTGCTCAAAAATGATGCGGTAATTGGCCAACGTCGGGATCTGCGCCAGAGAAAACGTTCGCGGCGGCATCAGGCTGAACGCGCAGACGCAGAGGAGCGGGACAACAAAGCCCGCCAACATGAGAGCGAGAAACGGAAACGACGACGCCATCCCGAACGCGCGAGAACTGATTTCGCCGAACGCGCTCTGCTGGCGTACGGCTTCAATGGCCGGTTCGATCCAAACCACTCTCACCCCACCGGACGCGTCGCGCAACAGCACTCGCGCATGGGGCGGCGAGGCAAAAGCACTGGCCGGGGCTTCGCTCATGTTTCCAGAAGCTGGCTGTCGGCCAGGTTCCAACCCACCTCCACTTGGACGCCCGGCGGCGACACGTCGGACGGGCACTCTACAACCAGTTTGCTTCCGCCAAGCCCCTCTACATGAAACTGTTTCCGCGAGCCCATCAGAAACTCGTTTAGGACTCGGACTCGAAGTCGGTTGTCCGCAGCCTCATGCGGTCGCAGAAAACGCAGCGCCTCGGGCCGAACCAGAAGCTTCCGCTCCTCGCCGGCCTTCAGATCCACGGGCAGTCGGAGCGGCAGACGATACGCGCTCACCCGCCACTCGCCAAGGTCACCCCCCAAGCCTGTGACGGGCAGCAAATTCACCTCCCCCATGAACTCCGCGACGAAGGCGTTACGCGGCGACCGATAAATCTCCGCGGGCGTGCCGACCTGCTCAATGGAACCGGCGCGGAGAATTGCCAGGCGGTCGCTCATCAACATCGCTTCCTCGAGCGAATGTGTGACATAACAGAACGTCTTGCCCGTGTTTCGCTGAATATCCTTCAGCTCTTTCTGCAAAATCTTGCGCAGTCGGGCATCGATCGCGGACAGCGGCTCGTCGAAAAAAAGGATTTCCGGGTCGTAGGCCAGTGCCCGAGCGAGCGCGACTCGCTGTCGCTCGCCGCCTGAGCACTCCGTGACGCGCCGGTTGTAGAACACATGCGGGTCGAGGTGGAGCAACCGGAGCAGTTCCGCGGCCCGGGTCCGTCGGTCCAACTCCCAAATGTTCCGGATGCGCAGCGGGAATTCTACATTCTCGCCCACGGTCATGTGCGGAAACAGCGCCAGGGATTGAAAAACCATACAGGTCGGGCGGCGATTCGGCGGAAGATCATTGATGCACATCCCGCGCAGCAAAATTTCACCGGACGTAGGCTTTTCCATGCCGACCAGCATGCGAAGGAGCGTCGTCTTCCCACTCCCGCTCGGACCGACGATTGTGAAAAATTCTCCCTCCGCAATTTGGAAGGACACGTCACGTACCGCCGTGAACGATCCAAATCGCTTCGTGAGCGATCGCGCGTAGAGTAAGGCCGAAGAGCGGGAATCTGGCTCCGCCGGAGCCTGGACGACCAAAGGGGCTACCATTCCTCCAACCCTCTTAAACCCGCTTGCGCTTAACCTTGTTGTAGATGTCCGTCAATTCGTCATTATTCGGGCAAATCTGGTAGTCCGCGCTCCGAGCCATCTCCTCTTCAAGCGTATCCCACTGGATCGCCACCAGATCCTCCTTGGAGAAGAGCTTGAACACCTCCGGATTCGACATCTGGGACACAGGGTTGTAGGTCCCCTCCGCAAAAGCGACCGCCTTGCAAATCTCCGGGCGCTGGACGAATTCGAGGAAATCTTCAGCGCGGGGCGACAAATTGGGATTATTAACCAGCGATGTGATTTCGAACCACTGAAGCGCTCCCTTGCCGTCGATCGGGCCCGATTTCGGCGAAATGCCGAGGACCTCAAGTCGACCCTCATGCCGCGCAGGCGAACTGGTATAGGTCCCACCCGTGAAATACAGGTCAATTTCCCCATTAATCAGCGCTTGGTTGAGCTGAACGAGGTCGGACGAAATCATCTTGGCGCCCTCAAAGACCTTCTCTGCAGTTTCCTCGAACTTGGCCAGCTGGTCCGCATTGAGCTGAGTGAACGGATTTAGACCGGCCGTAATGCAGAGGTGCATCACATTCCAGTTGTCATAGGCCAGAATTCCATATCGACCCTTCAGGGCAGGATCCAGGAACATGGGAAACCCCTGATCCTCGGCCGTGGTTGCGGATATTTTGTTCGTATTAATCACAAACGAGAACGGACCGAAACGCTGCATCATGCCAAGCAATTCCTTGCCGTCCGGCGAAAGGGCAAACGGATTAATTCCCGTCTCGGGCGAATAGAACCACTTCATCATTTTTTCGATGTAGGGCTCGAAACGGGCCCGATTCAACGGCTTGATGAGCTTTTCGGGCCAGAGCATGTCGCGCGCCCAACATTGGTTAACGTTGATGAGGTCCCAAATTTTGGTCTCGCCGGCGCGCAGTTTGTTGATCATGCTCGGATCGTCCGTGCCGGACTCGGCTTTTACCGTAACGCCCTTGAAAGCCTTTCGAAAGGGGCCGAGAACATTTTCGGTGTTGTAACCCTCCCAACAGAGAATATTCAACTCGTCCTCTCGAGAGGCCGCGAACGACCGAAGAGTGGAAAAGGGTCCTGCTGCAACTGCTGCTGTGGCAACGGCGGCCGTCTTCAGAAACGATCGCCTGCTCAGTCCATTCTTAGAATTCATTTTCATGTCTACTGTTTGACCACAGAATGAATGAGCAATCGATGTGCCAAAACGCCGAACGGACAAGAGATCATTTCAACATATTGGGTACTAGCCAATTATGAAAATCCGGTTTCGGAGGATTTGCATGTTTATTATACATAAACGTATCTTATAAATCCATTTAAATACATATTTGTACTAATATACGGGTTTTGATTATCGTTTTTATCGCATGATGTTTTGTCCGCATGCCTTTCGGAATCCTTTGCGGTTGCGCGAGAATCAGTGGCCGAATCACACTGGAGAACTGTGAATGGCCGGGTCGATGTTTTTCTGGGTGCGGGATCCGCCGGGTTGCGGCAGATCGCGCTGTCTTGGCTCGTAGACTCTGCCTCATCGGCCGTGCGGGCCGTGCGGCCGTGGGCCGTACTGGCGCCCAGCCGATCGTATGCGCACGCACTCAAGCAGATGGCGTCAGCCCGGAGCCTCTCGCTCGCGGGCGTGCGCTTCCTCACGCCGGGAGATGCCCGCCGCGAATTGGGTCGAATCCTGCTCGGCGAACGACTTCGCTTGGTCCCAAGGTCCAACCTCGCTTTGCTCATGGCCAGTATTCTCGAGGAGAAGGGGGCGCCCATCCGCGAACCGGCGCGCCTTCTGCATGCCCTCGACCAATTGACCGCCAGTGGATGGGGCGTCGACCGGATTGGATTCGAGCCGGTTGAGAAGGCAGCGCGTGCGTTTGAAGTCGCGTTACAGGAGCTGGGCTGGGCGTCCGTTTCCGGATATGACCGGGCTGTGGCGGCAGCCGAGCCCGTCGAGTTTTTCGACCGACTGCTCGTGGTGGGTTTCGACGCAGCCCACTGGGAGTTGTTCCACCTGTTGAATGCGGCCGTGCGCTGCGCCACGAGGGCGACCGTGCTGCTCGCGGCGCCTCGGTCCCGCGCGGAATGGCTCGACCAAGTCTGGATTGGCTCCTGGGAGGACGCCTTTGGCGAGGCCGAATCCATCGAAACCGTTGAGGCGTCCGCCCCATTTGCCGCACTGGCTCAACGGATGGAGAATCCGTTCCATTCGAATCAGTCGAAGGGGCCGCCGCCTTTCTTTCTCGTCGGCCAGACGATTCGAGACCAGGCGGAGGCGGCGGTGCATATGGCGGTCCGATTCGCGGCGGATCCGGAATCGGATCGAATCGGAATTCTGGTACCCGGGCCGGGCCCACTTGCTCATGAGATTTCGCGCGTGTTGCGCCGCCTCGGGGTCCCCCATTTCGATCCGTTTGGCCGGCCCGCGCAGCCGGACGGATCGACAAGCCGGTGGTTGTCGTGGACTGCATTTCAGCGGCAACCGACTTTTTCAAGGTTCCTGCATGCTACCCGATGCGATGCGGGCGGGTTTTTGAATATTTCGGAACAACGGGCTGCGTTCCTGGCACAAGGGGAGGCGATGTCGAGTGACTTGGCGATTCTCCGTGCGCTTTTGGAAACCTCCGGCGACCTGGTCGCTGCCCGTCTCGCCGCACGGATGGCGCCGTTCCGAGCGCTCACAGGACCCAAGCGGATCGCTTCATTCGCGGAGGAAACGCGCGCCGCATGGCAGGAGCTTGGCTGGCAGGACATAATTCCCGCACTCGATCACGCCGTGCGGTCGCTCGGTCCAATTGTAGAGCGAACGGTTCCGCTTGCCGCCTGGCTCGACTGGTTGGACGCGGTTGCGCCGCGCCCCGCACCCTTCCGTGACGAGCTGGCTTCCAATCCTTTCGCGCGGATCCATTTGGCCACTTATGCCCAGGCCGAGGGTCTCCCTTGGTCACACCTTATCCTGACCGGCCTGAATCAGGGTGAGTGGCCTCCCTCGTCCGACAATGCCGGGCTCCTCGATGACCGCTGCATAAGTAAGATGAATCAGGAAGCTCTTCAGCAGGGCGCGCAGGGGCAGGGTCATCTTTCGGTGAAGGCAGGTCATGCGCTGATCCTGGGCGATGCGGATCGACGGGAGGTGCTCAGGCGCCAATTCTATAACCTTGTCGAGACGCCAACGCGAGGTCTGGCCCTATTGTGTTCGCTCGACCGTGGCGACGGTAGTGGACGACCGGCTTCCCCAAGCGACTTCCTTTCGCATGCCTACCATTGTGCCTGTGATGCGCCTTTGGACGAAACGGCGATGAGGTGGCTTGCCGAACGGACCACCGAATGGCTCGCCGACAGCTACAAGCCGGCTGCTCTCCCGCCATCGGTACAGCCTGCTCCGACGGATCGTGTTGAGCGGGCCCGGCGCGCACGGTTATCGCGCGAACGATTCGGCCCGTTTGAATGCGCTTTCTCGGGAGATCCCCCCAAGCCGGCGTTGTTGAGCTGCCAGGAGTGGGAATCGGCAATTCGGAATCCTATGAGTGCTTGGTTCAAATGCTATTTGAAGGTCGAGCCGCCCCCGGATTTCCGGCGAGAAGATCCGTGGCCGTTGATGCGCGGGATCTGGGTCCACCGTTTCCTCAACAAGGCGATGGGAGACACTAACGCTGCCTGGGTCGAGGTGCCGACCCTCGCAACTCTCGTCGAACGGCTTGGCCGCGCCTGCGAGGAGGTCCGAAACCGGATCGAAAACGCCTATAAGCAAGCGGGCCGGGGGCCGCCGGACTGGTGGCACGTTCGGCTCGCCCAAGCCCGGTGGACCGCCCGATCGATGATTGAACAAATCGCGTCGGTCAAAGACTGGCCCCTTGCGGCCTCGGAATGGTCGTTGAGCCGGGAGATTCCGATCCCGGTTGGCGCAAGCACGGCGTTGCGCATTCGCGGCCGTATCGATTTGCTGTTCGCTCGCCAGCTCGGCCCGGATGAAATTCCTCGGGAATGCTGGGTGGTCGACTTCAAAACGGGAACTCGTAAGAGGGCGCTTAGGCGGAACCGCTATCTCCGTGATCTGGCCAATGGGGACGGAATACAGGTTGGCCTTTATGCCCTCGCGCTGGCCGAGTTGGGCGCCGAGCGGATTTCCGCAAGTATTTGGGAAGTCAATGCCATCCCAGAGGAGCAGGTGACCCTCGATGAAATTCGATCTGCCAGCGCCTTCTGGAGTGGACTGGCGCGAATGCAAGAGACAGGAGTGTTTGGCATCCGTGGGGATGTCCGCGCAGAATTCGGAACTTCAGTGCGCGCCCCACTGGCAACCCTCAGGCTGAATCCGGCTCTGTTGGAGGACAAGTGGGCTCTAACGCACCCCAACCTAACCGGCGCAGAGGGGGAGTCGGATCATGCAACCTGACCTTCCGGTGGACGCCCAGACCCGCGAGCGTTTCGCCCGTGAACTGGACCGCTCCTTTTCTCTGATCGCACCGGCGGGCGTCGGCAAGACCCGGTCGATTACGGATCGGATTCTCTCCATCGCAACAGGTAGCGAGGAACGCGCCCTGGACTGGCTCCCCAAGCTGGTTGTCGTCACCTATACCAACAAGGCAGCGGACGAGATGCATGAGCGGACGCGGGCTGCCCTGATCGCAAAGCGAGCCAACCTCACGGTCCTCTCAGCGTTCCAGCGAAGCTTCTTTGGAACGATCCATTCATTTTGTGTCCGGCTTCTGAGAACGTACGGACATTTCGCCGGGCTTTCGACCTCCTTCGAGCCAATCGAAAATGACGAAGAAGTTTGGACCGAATTCCTCCGCCAGACGAATCGCCTGTTCCCTTACATTTCGTCGGAAACGACCGCGAAAATTCTCCGGGCAGTCGACATCGAGGATTTGTTTCATTTGGCGCGGCAAATGCCGCCCGAATTCTGCACCGCGGCCTGCACTCCATCCGAACCGCCCGAGGTCTCCATTAATCCGATCCTCGAGCTGGAGCCGAAACAGTCGCGAAGCCGGGCCAAATATGCGCTATCGAAAGAGGCGGCCCGCCGATGGTGGAACGAATGGAAGAGCGGGGCCGGATATGCGCCGCCGCCACGGTGTTTGAGCGAGGCAAGAGAGTTCTCCGGGGTCTGGCGGCAGGTGTTTGAGCCGTTTCACGAATGGCGCCGCACTGCTGCGATCGCGGCCGCATGGGACATCGCCCGCGCTTACAAGGAATTTCGCCGCGCTCAAGGTGTGCTCACCTTCGAGGATCAAATCTCTCTGGCGTGGGAGCTGCTTCGCCATCCCGAAGCCGGGCGGCGCATTCGCGCGGAAGGGCTGCGCGTCATTCTCGACGAAGCGCAGGATACGGACCCGTTGCAATTCCGGATTCTCTTAGAAATTGCCCGGCCTCCGGATACAACTGGCGATTGGCTCGCCGACGATTCCGGTTTGCTTGCACCTCCAGATCCGGGCCGATTTTGCATGGTTGGCGATCCCCAGCAGTCGATCTACGGGGAGCGGGCTTCCCTCGACGTGTACAAACGGGTGCGCCAAAAACTGTCCGCCGCGCCTGGTGGTGAAGAATTGGTGCTGAGTGTCACCTTCCGATGCGATGTCCGGATTATTGAAACGACCAACTCGCTTGTTGAACCGATGTTCGCCCGCACGCCCGGTCAGGTGGCGTACACGCCGCTGAAACCGCGTCCGGGCGCGGGTCCTGGCATGGTCCTGCGGTGGCAGATCCACAGACCGGAAAATATGGAACCGGGCGTGGGCCCCGCCACGCGGGAGGTCGGTCGTCAACTTGGGCAGCGGCTATTGCAGCTCCGCCCCGAAACACTCGGCGCCGCCAGATGGGCCGATGTGGCCATGCTCTGCCCGCGGAACCGATGGATGGACGACCTGGCGCTGGGCCTGCGAGAGGTCGGGGTAAACGCGCAACTTCACACGGTGCGCGAGATTCGGGGCGGCAGGCCTGCGTACGCCTGGGCAACCGCACTCGTTCATGTCCTCGCGAACCCGGACGACGAATTTGAGGTCGTCGGCGTCTTGCGCGAAATCTACGGGTTTTCCGATGAAGAGCTCGCTCGCTGGATCGCCGGGCCCGACCGATGCTGGAGTCTTCACTCGGAGCCGCACGGTGACGATGAAGTGTCACGAACTCTCCGCATGTTGTCTGGACTCTGCCGCGAAGTATCCACCCTTCCGCTCATGGATGCTCTCGAATGCATCTTCGAGCGGACAGCTCTTGTTGAACGGCTGGTGGCACTTCAACGCGGGGATCCTCTTGCGCGCGGCGCCGCCGCGGCCATTTCCCCGGAAGTTGAGTTGGAAGCGCTTTTCCTGGAAGCCTCGCGAGCAAGCGGCGAAGGCCGGTCATTGGCGGACTTCGCGCAGCAATTGCGGGAGAGAATGCACGACGAGCTCGCGGCCGCGCCTGTGGAGGAGGGCGCGATCCAGCTAATGACCATCCACAAGGCGAAGGGATTGCAATGGCCCATCGTGGTTCTGCCGCTGCTCTACCGCGAGATCTCCGAATTCCATGATTTTCCCTCCTTGCTGCGCGTCCGGCCGGAAGATGAGCCGCGGGCTATATTGACGAGCGAGGATCTGGAGCCCCATCGCGAAGCCCTTGCCGCCAAACGAAACCTCGAGATGCAGCGCCTGCTGTACGTCGCGCTCACGCGCGCGCAACGCACACTAATTTTGACTGACGATCGCGCCCTTTTTCCGCAGTCCGCCAAGTTGACATTCGCCAACCTTCTCGGTTTGAGGCGCTCGGATGAACAGAGCCCGGCACAACAGATTTTTGAGGCCCTTTCTGAGTGTCCACTGCTGGATACGACCTTGCCGTGCCATCAGACCGGTGCTCCCGCAGTAGAGATCGTACCGCCTGTGAAGACTGAAGAATATAACATCGGCGTGACACGTCTGATGTCCTGTCCCCGCCGGATCCTACCCTACACATTGAGCGAAACTCAGGCGCGGGCCGAATTCATGCTCGTCGACGCGGAGGCCGATTATTCGCCGGCCGCCGAAATCGCCCGTACATACGGCCTCTGGTGGCATGAAACCATGGAGTCTCTGCCTTGGGGCTGCGCTATAGACGAATTGCGCAGGCTTGGAAATGCCGCGTTGCATGCCTGCCCGATTCCCGAACGCGGTCGTCGTGAGATCGACCAGTTGCTTACGTCGGAATTTTTTCAACGCCTGAACAAGACCAGCCGGGTCTTCCATCGCGAAATGCCAATCCTGTGGAAGCGGTCGGAAGAGGAGATTATTGAGGGCGTGATCGACCTTGCGGTGCTGTTGCCGGATGGCGAGAACTGGCTGATCGTCGACTGGAAAACCAACGATGTTTCGCCCGAAAACGCGGCGGCCCTTTTGCGAGAATTGTACACGCCGCAGTTGAGCGCCTACGCGGAAGCGCTCCGTGCCATCACGGGAGGGAACGTTCAAGCAGGCGTGTATTCCACGGCCGCCGGCTTATGGATACCGATCGGTTGATTACAGAAATCGATTTCGCCGAACATTTCGCGTAGCGTCCGCCCGTCGAGGATTCGGTCGAGCTGAGCCTCAGCAGTTCGGCGCTCGTCGGCGTTACGTCCAAGAGCTCGATTTCCTCCAAAATATCTCTGCTGGCCGAATGCCCCACCCAGCAGCATTACAACCAATAATCTCCTCCTAAAAAGGCGGATATGCCTCTCAGCGAGAGTGGGTGATTCGGCTGTCCTCTATGTCCAGAATATCTTCCTTGGCCAGCATGGCGTTCGGCACCGAAGCCGCGGTCGCAAATAAGGATCAAGGCGGTCCTTCTCAAAAATGCTCGCTAGGCGAGCCACCTGCCGCAGCCGCCCGATCAGCGGGACCGGTCGCCGAATCACTTCACGTGAGGCTTCAGCGACGCATCGCGCTTGTGAGATACCTTTTTGCTCTCGACGAGATGTACGGAGATCCAATTAGGACGATTGCCGCCTGATAATTTCCATCGCCACTCCCGTGAGGAAAGCATCGTGCTGTGCTACGTCTCCCTTCATGCCGTGCCATCGCCCGCGGCTAACCGAGGACGAGTTCGAGGATATCAGCCGTGGCATACCGCGAGAAAGCGCGTCCCGACGATTACGTTGATGGATGCCAAGATATTCCCAATGTCGGCATCGCCGAATTTCTGAGCTGAATCGGAAACCCGCAGCTCGCGCGTAAACGAACAGGGGACGTCAGGGCGACTTTTGGGACTCGGCGAGGCGTCGCCGAACCGCCTGAATGTTGAGGTCGATGCGTTCGGAAGGCTCCAAGGAGCGGGCGGTTTCAAAAGCTTGGAGCGCTCCGGCATAATCGCGCATGGACCGCAGGTGGAGCCCCAGCTCGAACCAGTAGCCGCTATGATAAGGGGCCTGTCTGACCAAATCACGGAGGCGCGCGAGCGCCTCGTCTGCCCGCTCGCGCATTTGGGCAACTCGGACAAGCCCGAATTGGGCATCCAGATCGCGCGGATTCAGCTTGAGTGCGCGCTCAAATCGTTCGATCGCTTCGTCCAGTTGACGGGTCCTGCTTTCGGCATCGAGATTCCAACGCGCCTGGGCGATTCGGACCAGGCCGATGCCGCGATGGGCAGCCCCTTTCCTCGGCTCCACCCGCAGAGCCGCTCGGTACGCAGCTACCGCTGACTCGAACCGCGCCTTTTGGCGATTTCTATCCCCGCGAGCCGTAAAGATTTCCGCCGCTGAAGCCCGGGCCGACAGCACTGCAAAGGCAAGCATGACAACAGCCGCTGCCAAGGCCGAAATCTTCCCCGACCCGATGCATGGGCGGGGCCTCAGGTGGCCACCACCGACCAGCGTGGCGCACGTAACGCCGCCCAACGCGGCCAGAACCTGGACGTTGCCGAAAAGATGGAAATTGTAATCGAACATCGCATGCGCCGCGCTGGCAGCACATGCTCCAGCGAAACCGGCAATAAGAGCGGCGCCCCGTTCGGAGTCGCTGTTTTGGATCACGGCCACAAGGCGGATCAGCGCCCAAGCGAGGGCGCTCAGCAGTAAAACGGCACCAACGGCCCCGAACTCGGCGACGAGCTGGAGATAGTCGTTGTGGGCGTGTTCAGGATCGATGTGCATTTTGAGAAAGTGCCAATATTGGGGATAAATCCAGCGATACTGGCCCGGTCCCCACCCGAACCACGGGTTGTCCCGGATCATCGTCCACGTGTCGCGCCAGAGGTTCAGACGAACGTTCCCTCGTAGAGCATCCGCCACCCGTTCCTGAACCAGCGGAGAAAACGCCCACACTGCAACCCCGACAGCCGCCAGCGCAAGCGGCGTGACGAGCAATAACACGATGGCGCGGCTCCGGCTCTTGCGCAGCCCCAACAACGCGAGCGTGACCGTGATCCCTGCGCCGAGCCCGATCCACGCGCTTCGGGAGGCCGAGAGGTAGATCGGCGGCAGGAGGACCACGGCGCTGTAGACGGCAAGAATGCGGAGCGCCGCGCCCGCCCCCCGCGCCGTCATCAGCGCGATCGAGGTGGGGACGAGCATGGCCAGAAAATTGGCGAAATGATTGGGGCAGATGAAGGCGCCGCTGGCGCGCATTTCATACTGGGCCGGCCGCTCGACGAGAAGCACCATTCGCGATCCGTTGGCATGTTGAACGATGGCATACCAGGCCATGAGCGTCCCGCTAAGAAGAAGCAGGGCCAACAGGATCCGCCAGCGCCCCTGCTCGCGAGCGAGGCCAAACCAGAATTGAAACGCGAAAACGTGGCAGGCTAGTTTTAACATCTCGAGAAAGGCTTCATAACGGGCCTCGGAGCGGAGAATCAGCAGAGCTCCGTAGGCGAGGAAAAGGGCAAGTCCCCCGAAGGCGGGTGGACATTGAGCGGGTTCGGCTCTGTCGAAAAACAAAGGCCGTGCCCAGTACAGAGCACAGCCAACAAACGCAAGCGCCATCATCGGGCCATAGGCCCATAACGGGATTGCGCCATAGAGCCAGATCCCCGCGATCGGACACAGGCCAACCAGCGCCAAGGCGGCCCACTCGTAAATGGAGCGGCTCCGTGGGAGAGGACTCCTTCTTCGACGTTTGGGGGACGGCCCGGCTTCCGGCTCAGAAGATGCTGCGAGGTACCCGGATGACATCGCCAGGCTCTATGACGACATCGAGCCGCGGATCGCGCTCGATCTCGCGCATATTATAGGATCGGACAACGCCGCCTCGGGTCAATGTCACGCGGCGCTTGTCGGCATACTCCGTATAGCCGCCGGCAGCCGCGATGGCCTGCATCAGCGTCATGCCCGTCACCATTGGATATCGCTGCGGAACTCGCACCTCGCCCTGAACGAAAAAGCTTTGGGAAGGGACAATCACATTGACGGTCACCATCCGATAGATATCCCGCTCAATATAGGTTTTTTGGATTTCGCGCTCGAGTTCGGATGCCGTCTTGCCCGCCGCGATGATCTCGCCAATGAAGGGCAGGGCAATTCCTCCACGTTCGTTAACAATCAGTTGAATCTCCTCATCGCGGGGCATGATGCCGCGGAGATAGATCACCAATGGATCGTTGGGGCGAATTCGATAAGCGACCGCTGTTACGGGCCGCTCTTCGGAGGAGGGTGAAGGGGGCGTAGACTCGACGCGCGGTTCCGATTCAGGACTGTGGACCGCCTGAGGCGGCCCTGTTTCTTCAGTTGCAGCCGGTTGGATCTCCTGCGGCGCGACGACGTTCTCCGCCGTCTCCACGGCCCGGTTTCCGCGCAACCGCGCACATCCCGCGGACGCCCATACGATGGCAACAGCCGCGCCAAGCGCCGCAGCGATGCGCAAGAGGGTGGCCATGTGATCAGATTTTGTCTTTGTTGCCCGTGCCGCTGGCAGCAAACTCTTCGGCTGGAGTGGCTTCGGGTGAACGCTCATAATACTGCGAATAGTAGGAGTGATAGTAGTAGTAGTTGTCATCGCGCAAAATATTAATGTTGTTCAAGACCACGCCCAACACGTTCGCCCCGACATTTTCCAGCATGCGCCGTGCCCGTGCCGAAATATCCCGCGGGTATTTGCGGTACTGAACGATGAACAGAACGCCATCGACCTCGCTGGCCAGAATGGACGCATCGCTCACGCCCACAATCGGGGGTGAATCAAACAAAACGACGTCATATCGGGCCTTTAGCGTACGCACAAGATCCCGCATGCGCTGCGAGTCGAGAAGCCCCAACGAAGAGCGCGGCAGCTTCCCACTCGGCAGAAAATGAAGATTCGGCAGGGACGTCGCCTTGATCGCTTCCTCCACTGACGCCTCTTTTAGCAACACGTTCGTGAGCCCAAAACGGTTGGAAAGCCCCAAAAACGTGTGTAAGACTGGCCGCCGCAGGTCGGAGTCCACAATGATCACTTTGTCGCCCAACTGTGCGCACACATAGGCGAGGTTGAAGAGCGTCGTCGACTTGCCCTCTCCCGCGCCGCCACTGACCACGGCGATGGAGCCCACCGGCCCTTCGATCTTTCGTGCGAACTGAATATTGGTTCGCAGGACACGATACGCCTCTGCGTGGGGACTGTCCGGCCCCTCTTCCATCAGGGAGCGGACCTTCTGGGGGATGATGCCTATGACCGGCAGTCCTAGATGCCGTTCGACGTCCTCGACAGTCTTCACAGAAGTGTCCAGATATTCGATGAAGAATGCGAGGCCGATACCGACGAGCAACCCGATGACGCCACTCAGTGCGATATTTAGTGCATATCGCGGACTGACGAATCGATTTTCAGGCGGAGGTTCGGCCGGTTCCACGACCTCCACCGGCGTGCGGGGCACCTCAAGTTCGATGCCCTGCTGAGCAATTCGCGCGCGCAGAGCGGTCAGGATCTCGCGCTGAATCTCCACATTTCGCTGAGCGCGCTCAAATGGCAAATATTGTTCCCCCTCGGCTTCGATATCCGCTTTCCGGACTGCCTCCAACTCTGCCTCCAATGCGAGATACTTGGCGCGTGCGACCTCGTAGTCGGCCCGGATGCCTTTCTTCAATCCATCCAAAGCCGCATTGAGCTTGTTGCGGAGCTCATCGAGGGCGGCTTGGACACGGCGAACCTCCGGGTGCTGGGTGCCGAGGTTTTCGAGTAGAAGCTTGAGCTGGACTTCCGTATCCGCGATTTGGCGCCGAAGCGACAGAAGCGTCGGATCGTTCACAATGTAGGCCGAGGCGTTCAGAAGCTCATCGCCGTCCAGCGCTTCGAGCTGGTTTTTTCTCGCCTCCCGAACGAGCATGTCCACCCGTGCGGCAATCCGATCAGCCTCGAGTTGCTGGAGCCGGACTTTGTCAACGCGCATGCCGCGTTGAATGAGCGCAACGCCGCCCTCGCGTCGAATCCGCTCGAGTTCCGCCTCGGCAGCATCGACTCGCTCCTGCTGCTTCTGCAGTTCGTTCTCCAACGCCTCGACCCCCCGTTTGACCTCACGCCGCTTGACCGACAAACGCTGCTCCCTATAGACGTTGGCGATCTCATTCGCGATGCGGGCCGCCTCCTCGCGGTCCTCACTGTAAACCTGAATATCGATCAGGCTCGTGTCACGAAACTGCGTGACGCGGACCATCTTTGACAGGATGGCATACGCATCCTCGCGTCGCAGCATCCCGCCCTCGGCCCCAAATTTAGCGGCCCATTTCCGCTGCAGATCGAGGTTTTGAATCACCTGATAAAGGATGGGGCGCGACTGGATGATTTCGTACTGGGTTTTGAGGAAAAAAGGATTGTAGGGAGTGCCGAACTGGCGTTCAAAGACCGGCACGTCCAACATGTCCTCGCGCACGGAGATGCGCGCGTTGGCTCTGTAAATTTTGGGCATCGTGAGGGTGTAGAAGATGCCCGTCAGCACGACGAGAAGGACAACGGCCAGAATGATTTCCTTGCGGGATTTGATCACCCGCCAATAGTCCAAGAAATGGAGCCTTGATTCGCTCTGAGGATCCGTAGCCATTTCCAATTACGCCTCCATCTCTGTCCCTAAACGCGAACCGGGTCCGTCCGCGATGCGGAGCGGACCCGGTTTCAAAAAGCCGCCGAGCTGTTTAGAGCTGCGTTCTCCAACCCACCTCGACGCGCGTACGATCGAATTCATCACGCAGGTCAGTGCTGAAATCGAGGTACTGGACGCCCAGTTCGAGGTAGTTCTTCCGGTTAATCATGTAGCTCACGCGCCCGCTGGCCTGCCAGACGGTCTCCTCGCCGTCCATCTTCCGATACCGAGGATCATCCAGCGTCTGGTCCTGGCTGTAATCGCTCAACTGCAAGCTTGTGGCAAGGAACAGCTGCAAGCGGGCGGAGATGTCGTGACCAATCGTAAGATAGCTTAGCAGGCGGTCTTGGCTTGCGAAAGGAAAGACATCCGGTTCAAACATCGAATAACCTGCACCCAATGTAATTCGCGTTTTCGGCGAAGGAAGGTACGTCAGCGAGAGGTCTCCGAAAGGATTTTGTTCATCACTGATTTGCGCGGAGTCAAAGGACTTGTCCTGAATGCCGCCCCGGACCGACCCAACTAAGTTTGGAGAGAAAATCTGCTCCAATCCCACCCCGTAAAAAACACTCTCGGAGCTGCGCTCTTCCGTATCGATGTATTCGGTATTTTCCAGTCGGAGATCTGCGGAGACTGCCGTGTCCTGCAACCACTGGTGCCGAAGAGTGACACCGACAGCGGTGATGTCGTAGTCGTCGGTTTTAGCTCGTTCCTCATTCTCATCATAGCGGAGGATCGTGTAACGCCCACCCAGCTCGACGCGTGTTGCTTCTGTAATGCGGTATCCGATCACCGCATCGGTCAAATTATACGTGTAATCATCATTTTCGCGCACCACCGAACCCCGGTCGATCAACTCAGGAATTTCAGCTAGGCGCATGGTATTTTTGGCATTGAGCGATAGGCGGGGCGTGAAATTGTGCGCGAGGACGAGATCGAGTTCATGATGGAAATCGGTGTCATCTGGCTCGCGATCAGTCCACCAAACAAAGGAGGGTCGATAGCGGAGACCGAAAAATGACTGCTCAAAATCAAAGTTCAGTAACAACTCAATTTCTTCAATCAGTTTGAAGCTTTCGTCACGATCCTCTTCGCGCTCCTCCTCATACACATTATTGTCCCAGCCCACGCGCAGGCGGTTTTTCAACTGTATGTTTTGAGCCGTTTCCGTAAGTGCAGCCGCAAAGTCGCACAGGATTGCCGCCGTCAGCGAACCGGCGATCACGGACTTGATCCATTTCATAGGGATGCCTCCACCATCAATTTTTTTCAGTGGGTTTATGCCAAACACTTTTTTTCGTGGTCGAGCAAGCCATCATGGGGCGTTCGGCGTCATCGGCGGACGGCGCGGCGGCGCATCTGGACGGGAGATCCTCTCCTCAATGACGGGCAGATCAACCTCACGCAGTACGCGTTCCGAAATCGGGGAGGAAACGCGTCCAAGTGTGCCGAAGTCTGCGCCCCCCTGCTGATCGTCCGGCGGATTGATTCGGGCTAGCTTCGAGAGAGGGTCAGTAGCGGTCACGACTGCTTCCGCAGCCACCGGCTGGGGCAGGGGCTCCAGATTCTCCATGGCCTCGCCGATTGTCCCGAAATCGATCCCGGCGCTCTTCAGAAAACTAATCCAAGACTCATCGTCGTCAGGATTTTCGATGTCGCCCTGCTTGCCGAGGGCAAGCACGAGTACGCGTGCCAGATTGCCCATCGTCACGGGGCGATTGGATTGCCAACCATCTTTGGGCATAATGCCATTTTGCATCAGGATTTGGAAGCACTCCAGATCCGTGGGCGCCGCCGGAAGAAACCGAGAGAGGCCAAGTACGCGCACCAGCCACTGCGCCAGTTCGCCCTCAGTCACAAGTTGAGCCTGTCCTTCACCGCCGACATCGCTCTGGGCTCGAACCACCCCGACAAAACTGCAGATGGATAGCCCTGCTAACAGCATCGCCACTATGAATTTTTTCATGAATCCACCTCCTGAGGGGACAATATTTCAATAAATTCTTCATGTATAATTACACCCGTTTATCCCAAATGGTCAACGAGAAAAATTTTTCCAATTTTTCATGCCAGAAACGAATTTCAACCTCCGCCCTCGTTCTTGACCCAATTTATTTCATCATATACACGCGAGGTAAGCGATCGTAAACGACGAAGGAGAGGTATCGACATGCCGGCTAAATCAGGCGGGCTTGGCCGCGGTCTCGGGGCGCTGATTCGGGACACTCAGGCGCCTCGTTCGGAAATGAATGATATCCCCGCCGAACTCAACCAACGCCCGGGCCCCACCCGCGTAAAGCTTTCAGCGATCCGCCCGGGGCCCTGGCAACCGCGCCGATCTTTTGACGAGGCCTCTCTTGAAGAGTTGGCCCAATCGATCCGGGAACACGGCGTCCTGCAACCGTTGCTTTTGCGCCGGACAGGCCCAGAGACGTTTGAACTCATCGCGGGGGAGCGGCGGTTCCGTGCCGCGCAACTGGCGGGGGCATCGGATGTGCCAGCCATTATTCTTGACGCCACCGACCAATCGGCGCTGGAGATCGCACTCATCGAAAACCTACAACGCTCCGACCTGACGCTTCTGGAAGAGGCGGAGGGTTATCGCGCGCTGGCTGAAAAATTCAACCTTACGCAGGACCAGATTGCCGCCCGTGTCGGCAGGGCGCGATCCACCGTGGCTAACGCCCTGCGCCTGCTCGACCTGCCTGTATTCGTGCGCCAGCTTATCGCCGAGCGAAAATTGTCGCCGGGCCACGCCAAGGCTCTTCTCGGCTTGGAGCAGCCGCGCGACCAGGAGGCGCTCGCACAGAAATGTGTCGAGGGGGACTGGTCGGTTCGACAACTCGAACGGGCCGTAAACCGCCTGAAACGCGGAGTTCGCCGCGCAAGGTCCCGCTCGTCGGACATTCCGGAGAGCCACCTCCAATATGTGACCGACCAACTGCATCAGAAACTCGGAACGGCGGTGCGCCTCACGCCATGCCGCACCTTCGCAAACGGCCGAAAAGCGAAGGGCACTATCGAAATCGATTTTTATTCACCGGACGATCTGGACCGAATCCTGGTGGTTCTGGGCATCGCCGGCGAACTGTGAAAAGAAAGTTGCGCTACTCAGCCGGCGGAGTCGGCTCCGTATCTGGGATGGCCGGGGCCCTGTCTGCGCCAGCCCCTCGATGTCGGGCCTGATCGCGCGCTAAAAATTCCCTCGCCAGTTGCCGATAGGCGAGAGTCCCCGTGCAATTTCGATCGTAGAACAACACCGGCTTGCCGTGGCTCGGCGCCTCGCTCACTCGGACGCTTCGGGGAATCAGTGTCTCATACACCAGGGATGGAAAATGCTCGACGACCTGTTGCACCACCTGGTTCGCCAGATTCGTCCGCTGGTCATACATCGTGAGAAGGATGCCCTCGATTTCCAAACGCGGATTCGCCCCGCCATCCCGAATCTGATCGACCAATCGAATCATCACACTCAAGCCTTCCAGCGCGTAATATTCGCACTGAATGGGCAATAAAATGGAATCTGCGGCGGTCAGTGCATTCATCGTCAGGATGCCGAGTGACGGCGGGCAATCGATGAATACGTAATCGAACCGCGTGCTCTCGGATACCGGGCGTAGCGCGTCCTGCAACTTGTGCAGATACCGGTCCATTTGCGGGATGTCGACCTCCGCGCCGGCCAGATTCACCTCTGAAGGCACGATTGCGAGGCGCGGGACCGAGGTCTCGACAATTTGAGACTCCAAGGGCGCCCGCCCCAGCAACACAGGGTACAGGCTCCGCCCGGGCCGCTTTTCCAGACCGAGACCGCTGGTCGCGTTGGCCTGGGGGTCAAAATCCAGAATCAAAACGCGGCGACCGCGCTCGGCTAGACCGGCGGAGAGATTCACCGTGGTGGTGGTCTTCCCAACCCCGCCTTTCTGATTGGCGACGGCGATGACCCGCGCGGCCATGGAGCAACGCGCGATTTAAGGGCGGCCGAGCTCGCGGACAGCGGCTTTGTCGTCGATCGAGGCCGGATACCGGCCGAGAATGTGGATGCGATAGAATGTTTCAAACACCGGAGACGCAATCAGACTATCATAGGCAACCTTCGGCACGTTCGAATACCGAATTTCGACGCCGTCCACAAGCGTGACGATCAGCGTTTTGCTCGCCTCGAGGTAGGCCGCCGACTGGAGGAGCTCCCGTCGGTTGGGCGGGAATGTGAAGCTCAACGCGTCCTTCGCAGCGGGCGCAGCCACCGGTTCCGGCGCAGGCTCTTGAACAGCCACCGTGTCCTCCGATACGGGCTCGCCGCCGGTTTGGGGAACGGCAACTGGGGCGGCAGCTTCCAATTCCGCGATGCGCGCCCGAGTTCGATCCAGCGCCTTTTTCGTTTCTCCAAGCTCTTTCTCCAACTCCTGAATTTTTTTCTGCGAGGCCGCCTGCGCGTCGTCCAACTGCTTCTTCAGGTCCGCCACCTGGATCGCCGCCTGCCTTGCATTCGACTCGGCCGTCTGGAGCGTGGCCCTCAAACGCGCCGCCTCGTCCACCTCCGGCTCGAGCTCCTTCACTCGCGCGCGTAGCCGTTCGGCCTCGTTGCGAAGCGCTGTCAGAGCCGCGGTCACCTTCTCCCATGACTGGCCCGATAGAATCTCATTCGTGTCGACCGAAACATTCAGCGCCTTTGCAAGGTCCACCGCCGCCGACCGGTGAACCTCATTCTCCGAGCCGAGAGAGGCCGACCTCGCCAGGAAAAATCCGGCTGCCCCGAGGCCCAGAACCGCCACTCCGCTGACCACCGCAACCGCGATCGTCAACCCTTTCGATTTTGCAGGCGCCGATTTCATCGGCGGTCGCGTCTGAAATCGTATCGCCGCTCCAGGCGCAGGATTGGATGGGGTTGGCTTGGATGAGGTTGCAGTCATGTGTCTCTCCTACTCCGAATTGCATGCTAATGTCGAGCACCGGCAATTCAAGCCCTTTAGTGATCTAGCCGAAACGACCCTGAAACCATCCCCCCGCCGCGACAACGCCGCGCTGTAGCAACCCCGCCGACGCGTCGTCTCAGTTTCACAGCTTGTAACTTGGCGTTGAGGCGCCGGGCGAGCGTTTATATGCTGGGTATCTTCAGCCCATGTACCGTTTGGTGTTCCATAACGGCCGCTACCGGGGCCGCCGAATTTCGGTCCAACAGGGCGATTTACTGATCGGACGCGATCCCTCCTGCCAGATCGATCTAGCTGACGATGAAGCTGTTTCCCGCCGGCACGCCATCCTAGAACAACGCGCCGATGGCGTGTGGTTGCGCGACCTGGGCTCGCTCAACCCGCCCACGGTAAATGGCCAGATTGTCCAGGGCGAGGTCAAATTGCGAGCGGGGGACCGCATCGAAATCGGCAGTACACTAATCGAATTCCAACCTGTTGAAATCCACTTCAATACACCGAAGCGAAGACCAAGCCGCCTGCAGCGGCTCGCTATTGCATCTGTGCTTGTGATCCTCGCGCTCGAGGCGTACTTCATCTTCGTACTCCCGATGCGCCATCGACCGGCGCAACAGGCCGCCGCGCCGTCAAAACCCTCCGAGGCCGCCACGCCGTCAGCGCCGGCCATTCAAACCGAATCTCCCGCCGGGGCGCAGGGCCGTGAGCCGCAAGCGGCCACACAGCCCCCGGCAACGGTCGAAAGGCAATCGGCTGAGCCCCCGCCAGCCGTTCCGGATCCGATCAAGCGTGAAGTCGAGGAAATCAAGCAAGTGATCAGCGGCCTTCGCGAAGAACTCTCTGCAATTTCAACTCAGCTTCAAACCGCCGCAGTTGCCGCCCCCGCCGCTCACCCGACCCCGCCAGCAAGCCGCGAACAACCCGAGCGGGCAACGCGGGAGTCCGCGCAAACCGCAGAACCGCGTGCTCGCGAGCCCGAAGTGCGGACAGAAACTGCCCAACCGCCCGCCACCCCGGCCGTGCCGCAGATCGCGATCCCCGAGCGGCCTGCCGCCGAAGACCCGTTGGCGGCGCGCATGCGGGAACTTCTCCAGCTCGCCCGACTCGAAGCGCAAAAGGGCAACTGGCTCGCCGCCGACCAGGCGCTGGAGCGTCTCCTCATCCTTGCTCCGGACAATATCCCCGCCCTGGTCGAACGCGCGCGCCTCTACGAGCAGCGCGGCTTACTCAAGGAGGCGGGCGACGTCTGGGCGCGACTGATGGTCCTCGCGGCCGGCACCCCACTGTACACCCAGGCGGCCGCCGAACGCCAACGGCTCGCCCGGGAGGAGATCGTCCAATCCATGCGCCGCCGCGCAACGCCCGAACCCGCGCAGCCCGCGCTGCCACGCCGCATCCGCATTCTGGCCATCGAACGCGAACGGTTCCCCGGCACCAAGGAATTCGACGAAATGCGCCTCGCGCGAATTGTGATGCGCCCGCGCCTCGGCGAGGGGCGTATCGACGTCGACGATCTCCGCGTGTGGGTCGTCTTCTTCGACCGCATCGTCGGCACGGATAGCGTGACCCCCACGCGCGCGCGTGTGCCTGAAACGCCGCTGCGCATCGAATCCGCCTGGGGCGCCGGCGAACAAAAATCCGTGACGGCCACCTATATCGTTCCCAAAAACTTCCGCGATGAGGAGGAGACTGAAACGGGTCAACGGCGGAGCTATGAGGGCGTCCGCGTGCAGATCTGGTACAAAGGCGTCTTGCAGGATGAAGACGCGATCCCGAAATCGCTTCTCAAAGAGGAAATGCCGCCAATGCCGCCGGAAGGATCCCCGCTCGCGCCCCGACCGGTCGCAGCCCGGCCTGCCGACGCCACTGTTCCCAGGGGCCGCTGATGGATATGGCCAATTCTTATCACCTATTGGGAGACGCGAACATTGTCCTCGTCGGTTTTATGGGGACCGGCAAGACCAGCACCGGCCGGGCCCTGGCCGCCAGACTCGGGCGGGAATTCGTCGACATGGACGCGGTCATCGAGGAGCGGGAACGCCGCTCCATCCCGCGAATCTTCGCGGAGTCCGGCGAGCCGTATTTCCGCGCGCTGGAACGCTGCCTCACGCGTGAACTCGCCGGCCGCCGCAATCTCGTTATCGCACCCGGCGGCGGCATCGTCCTCAACCCCGACAACATCCGGGATTTCGCTGCCGGCGGTTGGGTGGTCGCCCTTCGCGCCTCGCCGGAGATGATCCTCCAACGCGTCGGCCAAGACACCTCCCGACCGCTTCTGCAAACCGACGACAAATTGGGCCGAATCCGGGAACTTCTTCTAAAACGCAGGCCCTTGTACGACGCCATTCCGATTCAGATCGACACGGACGGCAAAACGCCAGAAGCAGTAGCCAACGAAATCCTCGATCGCCTCCTGCGGCTGGCCGCAGCGGGCAATTTTCCCTCCGGCCATACTCCGCGGGCCTCTTGAGCCGCGCCCCCGCCGGCACGCGAGCCAGCGCAAATTCAACCGGATCGGCGCGTTCAAACTCCACCTCGCGCCGAGAAACGTGTCACGTGGCCGCTGCGCCGATCAGGATCGACCGGACTTCCAGGCCGTCACCACGTGCCGCACGGTGATGTCGCCGCCCGGTTTCAGGACATGGTTGCCCGGGACCGCTCCGTTCTCATCGAGGGCTTCGTTCTCCCAGTCGCCCAGCGTGATCTTGTATTCCACGGTGTCGCCAACCGGCAGAATCGCATAGCCTGACCAGAGATTTTCGCCCATCCGCGTCAGCGGCAGACCATCGGGCCGCCAGTTTCCGAGCACTTTGGAATCTCCCGCAATAAACACCTGCTGACCGACCGGAAGCGGGTGGACAGTCTTTACCTCAAACGTGACCGTGCGCTCCGTCTTACGTTGCTTTGGCGCAACCATACGCTCTCCTCTCCGAAATTGATCCGGCAATCGCCAAAATCAATGTACTGCAGACATGATCCTCGTCCAACCCAAAAGCCGAGTCACGCTCTCCCCTTCGACGCCTTGTGTCTCGAATAATGGCGCCGGTGCACGCGCACGCGCTGGGCGACAAGGCGCCCCTCATCATTCGGCTCAATCCATAGCAGCCCACCGGCCACGTGGTGGCCGGTCCCGAACGTGGAAGGGCAGACCACCGGCTTGAATTGCGCCCACGAGCGTGCCCCCTCCAGGCCTTTGGCGACGATTCGCGCCACCGGATACCTCGGCCGAAGCCCGCTCAAACGCGCCGCATAACGGGCAACCCGCAACAGCGTCGGACTGTGTAAATGCCCGACCACCGTCATCTCAATCTGGGTCAGCCGCCGCTGGATCACCGGCAATCCGGCGAGCACTGCCAGCGCGCTCGGATCGTGGCAAAACAAGATCACCCTCGCCTCTCTCGGAAGAGATTCAAAGCTTTCGGCCACCTCGCGCAGGTGCTCGGCCCGCCGCCTGTGCCATTCGGGTACCTCTTCCTCGAGCGCCTCCGGCAAGAAGAAATCAAGAGTCAGCAGCGAGGAGTTGATGCCGATCAGGTGAAAGCCACCGGGCGCCTTGTCGTGCCAGAACGACGGAATTCGCAGGTCCCGCTCGCCCGCCTCCAAGCTGGCCAGTCGAATGCCCCCCTCCCGTAACGTCGTGCTGTATTTTCCAATGTCGTGGTCGCCGAACACAAATCGGCATTTTCCGGGGAACCGGTGCCGCAACTGCTCCACAACCAACCGCGCGCTATCCAAGGTCGCGCGATGGCTCAAGCCGACGCCACCGAGGTCGCCCCCATAATCGCCGTTCACAATCACCCAGTCGGGCTGTCGCGCGGCGACCTCGTCCATCGCGCGCAGAAAGGCCGTGTGGCGCCAACGCAGATGCCCATTCCAAAAGCGCCGACGCACATGGTAGAGCCCTTGTCGCCAGAACCGCTCGATGGGGTCCGGATGCCGCCTTATCCGACCGTATCCGTCCTCGGCGAGCGCAAGCTCCGCCGGTCCGACCAGATGAATATCGGATAGGACCGCGAGCCTCACAGCGCCACCCCCCCTTACTGCCGCCCTCTACAGCGCCCCTCCAACGCCGATTCGCACGAACCAGGCGTCCTCGACGTCGCGCGCGGGCGCCTCGCTCTCAAAGTCTACCTCACGGTTGAAGGCGAGGCCGACATCAACCTGAATCCGCAGAACCTCGGTCGCCGGCCACGCTCCGCCCACATACGCGCGCGTCTCGCGAAACCCGATCAGTTCCCGCGGGTCACCGTCCTCCAGCCGAAACTCGTTCACCGCCTCATGCCGAACACCGCCGAACACTTCCCATTCCGCCGGCCGGTAAACCACGCGCGACTCGGGATACATAAGGTCGACGCGCACCTCTGGAACCGGTGCCACCCGAACGCCAAATCGAGGATCGAAAACGCGGTCAAACCCCGGATAGATCGCCACGCCGATCACGCCCGAGATTTGCGGGTTGAAGGTCTGAATACCGAGCACCTCAAAGGGGAAATACAAGGACTCGAACGACACGTCTTCGAGCGTGGTGTAAAACCCCGGCTTGAACCCGACGCGCACCGCGCTGCCCGCCCACGTGCGATAGGTGTAATCAGCCTTCAACCGCAAAGCCGCTGTGAGGTCCGGCAGGTCAATGCCGCCATCGCCCTCCCATGCCCAAAGGTCATATAATCCGGACAGGTCCACATCTCCGGCCTGAGTCCGCCAATAGTAGAGACCGCCCCCGCCGAGAAAGCGCCATATCGAAATATCGTCTCCCACATCCGCCTGCACGCGGGCGCTCGCCGTGTAATCAATAGCCGCCTGCCACGCAGGCAGTTCCGTGCCGTCCAGGATCTGACAAAACGGATAAGGTTCCTGCGCCCACGACCCGGCCGCCAACAAGGAGGCCACCCATGTACTCAACCCAGCTCGTCTCATCATCTCACGCTCCTTCGTGTTGCGCTGCTGCTCGCCCGCCACCTGACCGGCTCCGTCACCAGCCCGCGGGCACCCGTGCTAATCGCAATGCGAAATCATGCGCAACCGCTCGGAAATTTTCCAGTCCATAGACGGATCCACCCTAGGAACCGAACACAGGGCGTGAACCCCGCCGACTTGTAAGCGTACATTCTTGCGATATAGTCCAACTCGACTAGGAATACATCATGTCGGAACTGCCTTTTGTTCGCCGCCACATCGGCCCTCAGCCGGCCGACCTTTCGGACATGCTTGCCACCATCGGGGTGGCGTCCGTCGACCAGTTGCTCGATGAAACCATTCCGGCCGCGATCCGCCGTACACGTCCGCTCGACCTGCCGGAAGGCGAATCCGAAGCCGCCTACCTCGCCCGCCTTCGCGAAATTGCCGCCCAAAACCAGATTTTCCGCTCGTACATCGGCCTCGGTTATTACGGCACCGTGACGCCTCCGGTCATCCAGCGCTGCGTCCTTGAGAACCCGAGCTGGTACACGCCGTATACGCCCTATCAGGCCGAAATTTCGCAGGGCCGGCTCGAGGCGCTGATCAATTTCCAGACGATGGTCGCAGACCTCACGGGCCTCGAGATCGCCAATGCGTCGCTTCTGGATGAAGCAACGGCCGCCGCCGAGGCGATGGCCATGATGCGCCGCCTGCAGGACCGCCGCGGGCGGGAGGCCGCGCCCGACGCGCTCTTCGTCTCCGACACGCTCTTTCCCCAAACGATTGAGGTCCTTCGCGGACGCGCTGAGCCGCTGGGAATCCGTCTCCTCATCGGCTCCTTCCGCGAGTTTGACTTCTCCGAACCTGTCTTCGGCGCCATCGTCCAATCCCCTGACGCCGACGGCCTCGTCAGCGACCTCCGCTCCTTCATTCAACGCGCACACGAGGCCGGCGCGCTGGTCGCTGTGGCAACCGATCTGCTCGCCCTCACGCTGCTGACGCCGCCCGGCGAACTCGGCGCAGACATCGCGTTTGGCAGCGCCCAGCGCTTTGGCGTGCCGATGGGCTACGGCGGGCCCCACGCGGCGTTTTTCGCCGCGCGCCGCGAGTTCGTCCGCGAAATGCCCGGCCGCATCATCGGCGTGTCCGTCGATGCCGACGGCCGGCCCGCCTATCGCATGGCGCTCCAGACCCGCGAACAGCACATTCGCCGCGAGAAGGCCAAATCCAATATCTGCACCGCTCAGGCGCTTTTGGCCAACATCGCCGGCTTCTATGCCGTCTATCACGGGCCCGACGGACTCCGCGCCATCGCCCAGCGGGTCCACCGCCAGGCCCGAATACTTCGCCGCGCGGCCGAACAGCTCGGCTACGTCCTCCAAAACCCGTATTTTTTCGACACCCTCTCGCTCGCCGCTCCAGCCGGCGTCGATCCCGAGCGCATCCACGCCCTCGCAAAACAACAGCGCATGAACTTCGGCCGCCGTCCCCGCGGCATCCGGCTCGCGCTCGACGAAACGACCACCGCGCGAGACCTGGCAGACATCGTCCGCGTACTGGCGGAAGCCGCAGGCAAAACGCCCCCCTCACTCGAGGCGCTCGACCCGGGCGACGATCTCGAATTCCACGATGACCTCATCCGCTCGAGTGAATTCCTGACGCATCCGGTGTTCCACGTCCACCGGTCGGAAACCGCGATCATGCGCTACATCAAATCACTCGAGCAGAAAGACCTCGGCCTCGACCAGTCGATGATCCCGCTCGGCTCCTGCACGATGAAGCTCAACGCCGCCGCGGAAATGCTGCCGATCACCTGGCCCGAATTCGCTGCCCTGCATCCCTTCGCGCCCGCGGACCAGGCGAAGGGCTACGCCCAGATCTTCCGCGAACTCGAGGCCGCACTCTGCGAAATCACCGGCTTCCCCGCCGTCTCTCTCCAACCCAACGCCGGATCTCAGGGCGAATACGCCGGTCTGCTCGTGATCCGCGCCTACCACCGCGCCCGCGGGCAGGGCAACCGCAACGTCGTCCTCATCCCCGCCTCCGCTCACGGCACCAACCCCGCTTCCGCCGCGATGGCGGGCATGGAGGTCGTCGTGGTCGCCTGCGACAAGTCCGGTCATATCGACTTCGCCGACCTCTCCGAGAAGGCGGCCCGATATGCCGACCGGCTCGCCGCGCTGATGATCACCTATCCCTCCACCTACGGCGTGTTCGACGACAACGTCCGGGAGATTTGCGACCTCATCCACCGGCACGGCGGCCAGGTCTATCTCGACGGCGCCAACCTCAACGCCATGGTCGGCCTCACCTCGCCTGCACTTGTCGGCGCAGATGTCTGCCACATGAACCTGCACAAGACCTTCGCCATCCCGCACGGCGGCGGCGGTCCCGGCATGGGCCCCATCGCCGTCGCCGAACACCTCGCGCCGTTCCTTCCGCGCCACCCCTTCGCCGACGTCGGCGGCCCGCGCGGCATCCCCGCCGTCTCCGCCGCGCCCTGGGGCAGCGCCAGCATCCTGCTCATCTCGTACGGCTACATCCGCCTCCTCGGAGGATCCGGTATGACCGAAGCCTCCCGAATGGCCATTCTCAATGCCAACTACATCAAAGCCCGCCTCGAGCCGTTTTACGACGTGCATTATGTCGGCAGCCGCGGCCGCGTCGCCCATGAACTCATCTTCGACATCCGCCCGCTCAAGGAGCGCAGCGGCATCGACGAAACCGACGTCGCCAAGCGGCTCATGGACTACGGCTTTCACGCCCCCACCGTCTCCTGGCCGGTGCCCGGCACCCTCATGGTCGAACCCACCGAGAGCGAACCGAAATCCGAGCTCGACCGCTTCTGCGATGCGATGATCTCCATTCGCAACGAAATCCAAGCCGTCATCGATGGCGCCCTGGACCGCGCCGACAACCCTCTCAAAAACGCTCCCCACACCGCCGCCGCGGTCTCGGCCGACCATTGGCCTCATGCCTATACCCGCGAGCAGGCGGCCTATCCGCTGCCGAGCCTCCGCCAACGCAAATTCTGGCCCTCCGTCTCCCGCGTGGATAATCCGTACGGTGACCGGCACCTCGTCTGCTCCTGCCCACTGCCGGAATCCTACCAGCCCCAGGAACCCGCCAGCCGATAAACGGTTTGCCGCGCCGTTTCTGCAGACGGACCGCCGCCCAACGCGCGTCGCCGATTCGACAAATTTTCCATGGCATGGACAAATTTTTCGAACTTTTTCCATGGCATGGAAAAAATTTTTGAAAAATTTCCATAGCATGGAAAAACGCCGCGCGCCGATCGGGTCCAGCCCCGGCTCGGTTCACCGGACGCGGGCCGGAGCCGGTGACGGGTCAGGGGGTTGCAGGAAACGGAAGGTCAGCAGCGCTTCGGATGACACGCCCGGACGGGTAGCCGGCCTGCTCCACCACGGCGGCGACGATCCGTCCGCGCTCGAAGGCTGCGCGCCAGGCTCGCGCGTCCGGCACGGCGCGAAAGTCCGGCAGGTACAGCGCAAGCGCCGGCGCACGCGCGTTCGTCCAAAAGGCGGTCCGCTCAATGCCTTCGGGAACCCCGACAATACTGATGAACACCTTCGCGTCGGGTTGTTCCGCGGCGAGCCGGTCGAAGGCATCCGGCCGCATCAACGACGAGAGCGGCGTTCGAAGCGAACGGCCGGATAGAAACGACTCGGGGCGCTCCCACGCGCCCTCCTTCAGCGCGGGGAACACAATCTCAGCGCTGCGGATCTCCCGACCCAGCCCTTCGGACAGTCCGCGGAGCACGCTCTCGTGGTAACGGTGCACATCGGGCGGCGCGCCGGGCTTCTGGGTGAATGGATTGGCGATCACAAGGAGCGGTCCGCGCGACAATTCGGGTGGAAGCGCGCGGGCCAAATGAGCTGCGGCCGCCTCACGACCTTCGAGGTCCCGCCGCTCAGGCGACCGACCGCAGCCGACGCACGCCACCAGCGCAAGCAATACGCTAAAAATAGCCCGGCGTCTGGTCCTCGTCATACAGCGCCTCAATCCCCAGCGCCTCGATTCGCGGGCGCGGCATCGTCTCCGCGTGCCCGTCGAGAAAACCGCCGTTCGCGGCGCCGCCGTGCCGCGCATGTACCTCTCCAGGCACGGCAACATTAAACCCCTTGTACTGGCGCGCGCGAATCCCGTTGCGCCCCCGGCTGGTGGTGTCGGCGAGGATCAGGAAATCGGAGGGCCGCTCCACCGCGTCCGGGCGCAGCCAGAAGGTGTTGTCCGGGCCAGGCCGGACATACGACGCCGGCGGATCCTCGCGGATGCCGAAGGTCGTCAGCCAGCGGAACGAGGGATCAAAACGGCGGGGGGCGTAGTACGGACACAGCACGACATTGGTCGCGCCGTTGAGATAGCCGTTCACGATCTCGGAAGCCCAGGAACGGTCGCGCCCGTCGGCATAGCCGAACAGGTAGATCAGGTCCCGGTCGAACGCGGAACGCTGAAGCCCGGACATGCTTTGCCGGATGTTGTTCAGACAGCCCGCCGCGCGCCCGCGATTGAGTCCGTTCCGCACCGCCGGCTGGAGCAGGGCGGCAAGCACGGCCAGGATCGCCACCACCACAAGCAGTTCAATCAGCGTGAAGCCACGGGGGCTTCCATTCGCGCAGATTTGCGACCGGGAAGCATCGCCGATCTTGCCCGGCCCGGGCGCACTGGTAGCATTCACAAATCTATCATACACGTGGCAGATGTTGTTTCACCGCCCAACCTTCTGGATTTTTTTCGCGGCGTTCTGCGCGGCGTATTACATCGGGCGGCGCTCGATTCGGCTTCGGAACGCAATCGTGCTCGCGGGCAGCTACGTCTTTTATGCCGGCTGGGATTGGCGGTTTCTCGGACTGATCGTTTTTTCGACCGCATTGGATTACATGGCGGGACTGGGCATCGGCCGTGCGAAATCGCCGCGGGCGCGACGGGCGTGGCTGTGGGCCAGTCTGGTGGGCAATCTGGGCGTGTTGGGCTTCTTCAAGTACTGGAATTTCTTCCGCGACAACGCCGCCGCGCTGCTTGAAGCGATCGGCCTGCCCGCCGCGCCATTCACCCTCGATGTGATCCTGCCGGTCGGCATATCGTTCTACACGTTTCAGACCCTGAGCTACACGCTCGATGTGTACGCGGGGCGCATCGAGCCGACGCGCGACCTGCTGGCGTTCGCGGCCTACGTCGCCTTCTTCCCGCAACTGGTCGCCGGACCCATCGAGCGCGCGCGCTCGCTGCTGCCCCAGTTTCTCACCGTGCGGACCATCCGCGCCGATACGCTGCTGCGAGGCGCCGACCTGATCGTGTGGGGCCTATTCAAAAAAACGGTGATCGCCGATTCGCTGGCGCCCTTCGTGGATGCCGCCTTCGCGCTCGAGCGCGCGCCGCTTGCATTGACGGCCGCCGCTACGATCGCGTTTGGATTCCAGATTTACGCGGATTTTTCAGGCTATTCGGATATCGCCCGCGGGCTGGCTCGCGCGCTCGGCTTCGAACTGACGGTCAATTTTGACCGACCCTACACCGCAGCGACCCTGCGCGAGTTTTGGAGGCGCTGGCACATTAGTCTTTCCACATGGCTTCGCGACTACCTCTACATTCCGCTCGGCGGCAGCCGCGGGTCCGCCGCGAGAACGCTTCGGAACCTGATGACGACCATGCTGCTCGGCGGACTCTGGCACGGCGCCGCCTGGCACTTCGTGCTGTGGGGCGGATGGCACGGGCTGGGGCTTGTGCTGGAACGTCGTTTCCCAAGGTTGGCCGGCCGCGCGCTGACGCTGGGCTGGGTTTTTGCAGGCTGGTTTCTCTTTCGGGTCCC